>JAAUYY010000051.1 GCA_014804865.1 Desulfovibrio sp. | reverse complement strand
AAGAGAATTTCGCGTTGGGCGCGTTTCGCTATATCGCGTCGTTTGGGGCGCCGTTTCCCGGAGAAAACGGCGTCGCGGCTCGTCTGGCCACTCGTTGTTTTATGCTGTCAGCGATTGGTCGCCTGGTTTTTCGTCTCAATCTGGCGCCCGGATTTCCGTTTTTTGTGTTTGCGAATTGAAAGCCATTGTTGAAATATTGTAAGAATATTGTTTACCAGCCAGTACACAACCAATCCGGCGGGGAAGTTTAAAAATAGAACTGTAAAAATCAGGGGCAGAAACATCATGACTTTCGCCTGAATGGGATCGGCCGGGGCCGGACTCATTCTCTGTTGCAAAAACATGGTTAAGCCCATGACTATGGGGGTGATGTAAAGCGGATCCTTCGCGGACAGATCCGCGAGCCAGACAACATGGGTGCCCGGCAGATAGGGAATAAAAGAGGCGTGCCGCAAGGCTATCGATGAAAGAAGCGCCTGATAAAGGCCAAAAAATACGGGAATTTGGATAAGCATGGGAACGCATCCGCTCATGGGATTGACCTTGTAGGTCTTGTAGAGCCCCATGATTTCCTTGTTCATCTCCTCGCGGTTGTCCTTGTATTTTTCCCTGATCTTGAGCATCATCGGCTGCAATTCCTTCATTTTCTCCATGGAATTGTAGCTTTTAGCCGTAAGCGGCCAGAAGACGGCCTTGATCAAAAAAGTCAGCAGAATAATGGCCACGCCCCAGTTGTGAACATAGTCGTAAAAGAATTCGAGAAGCCAGATAAGACCTTTGCCGATCACGCTAAAAAAGCCCAGGTCGATGCTCTTGGCAAGCTGATCGGAAACTGCGGACAACAGTTTGCGATCCTTGGGGCCCATCCAGTAAGAGACGCGAAGCTCCCTTTCCTCGCCGGGGGCCAGAGTAAATTCCTCTTCCTCCAGGGATACGCGGTAAACCTCTCCCTGCGCCCTCGCTTTAACAGATCCTCCCGCTGTCTCGGCGGGAGCGATGGCCGAAAGGAAATACGTGGTCATAGGGCCGGCCCAATAAATATTTCCTGTAGCCTGCGCTCCGGTAGCGCGCAAGGTCTTGGCGGACGATTCGTCTTCAAGGGAGCCATTGTCGTCCCAGGCGACGACCATTGAATCGTATTGGCCGCCAGACAATCGCGAGGCGTCCATGGCTTCGGTATAAGCGATTCGGGCGGTTCTCGTTTGTTCCCCCGGGTTGGAGACGAATATTTTTTCGCGGATCAAATATATATCGGCGTCTATGGAAAATTCGCGCCTTATTCGCAGATTGTCCGCTTCGCCCGAGATGACGAAGGAGCCTTTCTCTCCTTCGCGCAGGGTTATGTCCCTGGCGTTTTCGTCGCTCCATTGGCCGGAACTCCAGGAAGGCTGCTTGTTGACGACAAGCCCCAGAGGGCCGACGGCGGCGGCATCCTCGTCCACCAGATTGACGAGAGGAGAATCGGGCGTTATGCCGGAGCGATATTTTTTTAATTTGAAGGATTTTAGCGCGCCGCCGCCAGTGGTGAAGATCGCTTCGTAAAGCGGCGTGTCAACCTTGAATTCGCGACCGGGGGCGAATTTAAGCGGGAGCGCGGGCGCGGCCTTTCGTTCTGGCTCTACGGAAACGACTTCCTTTTCCTCCGCTTGCTCGGGGGCCGGAGCCGGTTTAACCCATCCCATATATTCGGCGAAGCGGCCCCAGCCAAACAAGACGACTAGACACAAGACGATCGCCAAAATAAGATTTTTGTTTTCCTGCATGAAACTAGAGACTCCGTGAAATGCCTTTTTTTGACTCGCTATCTTCTTTTGGAGGCACTGGATCATAGCCATGGCCGCCCCATGGATGACAGCGGGCCAGCCTCTTTATGGCGAGCCAGCTTCCCTTGAGCGCGCCGTGAATCAGAATCGCTTCGATCGCGTAGGATGAGCAGGTGGGGAAATATCTGCACGCGGGAGGCAACAGGGGAGAAATGACGCGCTGATAGACGCGGATTGGAAACGCTAAAATTTTACTTAAAAGGGACGGCATCGGGTTTTCCGTAATAAACGCGGCTTCGCGGCGCGAAAAAAATTAATTCCGCGTTCCGCGCGAATCCTTTTCCGCGAGATCAGCGGGCCGAGGGATAATGATCGCGGATACGCTTGAGAAGCGGGGCCAACTCGTCTTCGGCGTCTTTTAGTCCGGGGCGCCCAACATTCTTTTTCGCCGCCGCCACTATATCTACGCCGGGCATATCGCGCAAATGGAGCCGGAAAAATTCCCTGAGGACGCGCTTGACGCGATTGCGCGCCGCGGCTTTGCCTGTTTTTTTTGAGACCGCGATTCCGGCGCGCGGACATTCGCCCGGCTTTTCGACGCAGAAAATAATATAATGCGCGCTATAATACTTTTTGCCGCGCTCATAACAGGCCTGGTACTCGGCGCGCTTTCGTATCCGCGATTTTTTGGGGAAACGGAAGGATGTCAAGCGGCGGGCGCCAGACGTTTGCGGCCTTTGCGGCGACGGCGGCGAATTACGGCCCTGCCCGCCGGCGTGGCCATGCGCGAGAGAAAACCGTGCCTGCGCGCGCGGCGAATTCTGCTAGGCTGGTATGTTCTTTTCATGAGACGCTTCCTTTATGGGGAGAAACAGTTATAAAAAAAAGCCCCGCGACGGCTCGCGGGATATATTTGAATTGGCAATTTAGTCCATTTCCCGATACTCGTCAAGCGCGACTTCGAATTTGGTCGCTAGAGATCGCGAGGGACGACAAAATCCCTCTTTTTGAATCGCCGCTTGACCGAGCGCGAAAAATTGTGTAAACAATCCGTTCCTTGTTCGTCTGCTAACGCGGCGGACTGTCAATCCATAAGGAGACTATATGCGTCAGTTTGAAACAATGCTTCTCATTTCGCCGGAGTTGTCGGCGGACGCTCGCGAGGGCCTTTTGAACAGCCTCGTCGGCGTCATCGAGCGCGAAGGCGGAAAGGTTGAGGAAGTCGATCAGTGGGGAATGCGGGATCTCGCTTATCCCGTGCGCAAACTTATGCGCGGCTTTTACGTTCGTCTAGTTTACGCGGCGCCTTCGAGCCTGGTCGCGGAATTGGAGCGCAATATTCGCATTAACGACGGAATTTTTAAATTCCTGACTGTAAAACTTTCCGAAAAAGCCGAGGAGGAAGCGTAAGATGGCCTTCAACAAGAAAAAATTCGCGCCGCGTCGCAAATTCTGCCGTTTCTGCGCCGATCCCGACACTCCGCTAAATTATAAAAATCCGGAAGTATTGCGCGATTTCGTAACGGAGCGCGGAAAGATTATCGCCCGTCGCATCACCGGCGTGTGCGCCAAGCATCAGCGCGAATTGACCAAGGAAATAAAGCGCGCCCGCCAGATGGCCCTGATGATATACACTCCTGTTCATGATTCCGGCATCAAGAAAAAGAGCTCCATGTAACCGATCTCGAAACGGAGCGGCGGCGGTCGGCTTTCGGGCCTCCGTCCGGAATGAAACTTAAGGAATTATACAGGAGATTAAACATGAAAGTCATACTTCGCGCCGACGTGGAAAATCTTGGCTCCCTGGGCGACGTGGTCAATGTGAAGCCCGGCTACGGGAGAAATTATCTTTTGCCTCAAGGTCTGGCCATGATTGCCAGCCCCGGCAACCTTAAAGTTTTTGAGCACGAGAGGAAAAAGTTGCAAGCCCGCATGGACGCTTTGCGCGCCGAAGCCATGGGCTTGCGGGGCAGACTCGAAAATCTCGAAGTAATCATTCCCATGCACGTGGGCGACAATGATAAGCTTTACGGATCCGTTACGTCGACAATTATCGGAGACGCGATTTCCGCGCTCGGCGTCGACGTGGATCGCCGCAGAATTCTCATGGACGCGCCGATTCGCAGTCTCGGCGAGCATCCCGTTCGCATTCGTCTGCACGCGGACGTAATCGCGACAGTGCCTATCAAGGTCATATCCGATCAACCCGTCATAGAGGAAGAGGATATTATCGGGGAGCTTACAGATGAAGAAAAAGCGGCTCTAGCCGCGGAAGAGGCTTTGCGCGAGTCCGAGGCGGCTAAGATTATCGACGGCGTCGAGGATTAATTTTGGCGACAGCGGAAAACGGAGCCGCTCCGGAGAGAAAATCCCGAAGCGGCTCTTCGCGTAAAAAAGCGTCCTCCGACGGTCAGGAAGAACTTCTCCGACGCGTTCCTCCCCATAACGCCGAGGCCGAACTCGCCGTGCTTGGCGGGATGCTCACACGGCCCGAACTTATGAATTCGATCGCGGACGAGCTCTCCCCCGAGGACTTTTATCTGCCCGCGCATCAATTAATATATCGGGCGTTTGTGGATCTGTACGCAAAATCCGCCCCAATCGATCTCGTTACTGTCGCTGAAATTCTCAATTCGCGCGGGGAACTGGAACAGGCCGGTGGCGCTATCTATTTGAGTCAGCTCGCCCAGGCCGTCGTTACCGGAGCGAACGCCGAATATTACGCGGAGATTGTGAAGGGAAAATCCCTTCAACGCTCCTTAATAGGCGCTTGCGCCGCGATAATCGGAAATTGCTTCGATTCTTCCCGAGATACGGACGAATTGCTGGACGAATCGGAGCAGGCCGTCTTCGCAATCGGGCGACGCAATTCGAAACGGGACTTTTCTCCTAGCTCGGAGTTGATGGACAAGGTTTTCGAGAATCTTTCCAGACTGGCCGCCGAGCAAAATCTGGTTACTGGCGTTACTACCGGCTACGAGCGTCTGGATCAACTCACAGCGGGATTGCAACGCTCCGATCTGATTATCGTCGCCGCCCGTCCCAGCATGGGGAAAACCGCTCTGGCTCTTTGTCTGGCCTTGAACGCGGCCATGAAACAGGAGATCGCCGTCGGCATCTTTTCTCTCGAGATGAGCAAGGAACAGCTCATGCAGAGAATGCTCGCCATTCGCTCAAAAGTCGATCTCGGCAGGGTGCGAAGACCGTCCCTGCTCCAGGACGAAGACTGGGCCAAATTATACGAAGCGGCCGATCAGATCTCCCGAGCCCAGATCTTTATCGACGACTCCTCCGCTATTTCGACAATGGAATTGAGGGCAAGGGCGCGGCGGCTGAAGGCGGAGCATAACCTGGGCCTGATTATTGTCGATTATCTGCAACTAATGCGCTCGAGTCGGCGTTCCGAATCGCGGGAACTGGAAATATCCGATATATCCAGATCGCTTAAAGGACTGGCCAAGGAACTGGATATTCCCGTTGTCGCGCTCTCCCAGTTGAACAGGGCGGTCGAAAAACGCGAGGATCGCCGCCCCGGCCTTTCCGATTTGCGCGAATCCGGCGCGATCGAACAGGACGCGGACGTCATC
The DNA here is from genome assembly GCA_014804865.1 of Desulfovibrio sp. Next base: position 6,920 of record JAAUYY010000051.1, on the reverse strand, counting down.
ATGTTCGTTTACCGGGACGACGTTTACGCCTATAAAAACGCGACCGAGCGGCCCGATCAGGGCGTCGCCGAAATAATTATCGGCAAACAGCGCAACGGTCCGGTTGGCGTGGCCGAACTCGTCTATCTCGCGCCGTTTACGTCTTTTGAAACGAAAGCGCCGGACTATATTCCGATTCCCTCGGAAAACAATATCTAGACTTCCCGCGATCCCTCGCGGATTTCGCTATTTTTTTAGCCACTCCTCGCGTCTGCGCTCGATGTCGTCCGTCGCTTGCCACGGCCTTGAATAAAATCCCGCCTCTTCCCTTTGTCTGGCGGCTTCGGCCAGAATAATCGCCGCCGCGACGGATACGTTGAAACTCTGGATCATCCCCCGCATGGGGATATAAAGCTCGCCGTCGGCTCTTCCAATTATTTCCGGGGACACGCCCGCGTGTTCGTTTCCCAAAATTATCGCCGTCGGCTTCAGAAAGTCCCATTCTCTTAAAGGTCGAGCGTCTGGCGAAAAGGATGTCGCCAGAACAGTCATTCCCTCGCTCTTGAGGTCGCTCATGAGCGAGTCGAGACTGTCATGGCGCTCGCTCTCAACCCATTTTCGCGCCGACCCGGAACTTTTCTCGTTCAGCTGGGGAAAGGGAACGCCGTCATAAAAAAGTCTAACCTTCGATACGCCGAAGGCGTCGCAAGATCGATAAATGGCCGACACATTATGCGGATCGTGAATATTTGCCAGAACCAGCGTCAAGTCGTCCTGCCTCTGGCGCAAAACTTCGCGTATTCTGGCCTCCCTCTCCGGCGTCCTCGGATAATCCCGCGTCATGCTCTTAACCTCTCGATATTTTGGATTTACTTTTTACAGAAAAAACTTTTAAGAGCAAGCGCATTGCAAACAGGACGAATTTAGAATATTAATTATAGAAAATTCACAATTTGGCGGGAGAGGCGCATGTCCAAAATACCTTTCGTATTCGGTTCGTTGCTGGCTGTAGCCCTATGTCTTTTCGCCCCCGATTCGCTTTTGGCGGCCGAGGGCCATCATCCTTCCATTCCAGGCGCGGAGCTTTCGGCGGTTTGGGTAATTCCTTTCGCCTGTATGCTGTTGTCCATAGCCATCATGCCTCTGACCGTCCCCCACTTCTGGGAACATAATTTTGGGAAAATCGCCGTTTTCTGGGGCGTCGCCTTCCTGATACCCTGCTGGCTGGCATATGGATTCAGCACAGCCCTCTACGAGGCGTTGCACATAATGATCCTGGACTATATTCCCTTTATAGTCCTGCTCTTCGCCCTGTTTACCGTAGCGGGAGGCGTGCGTCTGACCGGAACGCTTGTCGGAAGTCCGGTCGTGAACACCGGAATTCTGGCCATCGGGACAATTCTCGCTAGCTGGATGGGAACGACCGGCGCGGCCATGCTTCTCATTCGCCCCCTTTTAAAGGCGAACGCCCATAGAAAATATCGCGTCCATTCCGTCGTATTTTTTATTTTCCTGGTGGCCAATATCGGCGGCTCCCTTACGCCCTTGGGCGATCCGCCGCTCTTCCTCGGGTTTCTGAAAGGAGTTAGTTTCTTCTGGACAACGACTCACCTGCTTCTGAAAACAATTTGCATATCTTTGGCTCTCCTCGCCGTCTTTTATATTCTCGATNTCATTNTCTACGCGAAGGAAGGCAAACCGCTGCCTCCCCATGATCCGGAAGCGCGAGAAGAGAAAATCGGTCTTGAAGGCGTGATTAATTTTGTATTTCTGGCGGGGATCGTCGCCGTTGTTCTATTGTCGGGCGTTATGAATCTGGGCGTCTGGATAGACATTTACGGCGTGCCCGTGGAGGGACAGAATCTGCTTCGCGACCTATGCCTGTTAATTCTGGCCGGGCTCTCNTGGAAATATACCAGTCGCGAGAGCAGGGATCGNAATGGCTTTACATGGGCGCCTATCGAAGAAGTGGCCAAGTTGTTTTTTGGAATCTTTTTGAGTATGATTCCCGCGCTCGCTATCTTGAGAGCCGGCAAGGATGGCGCTTTGGCGTCTTTGATTAATCTGGTATCGACTCCCGAAGGCGAGCCTGTCAACGCGATGTATTTCTGGCTGACAGGCGCTCTTTCGAGCTTCCTGGACAACGCGCCGACATACCTCGTATTTTTCAACACCGCTGGAGGCGACGCGCAGTTATTGATGACTACCGAGGCTACGACCCTCATAGCCATCTCCGCGGGCGCGGTCTTCATGGGAGCGAATACCTATATCGGCAACGCGCCAAACTTCATGGTGCGCTCAATCGCCGAAAGTCAGGGCGTAAAGATGCCCAGTTTCTTCGGTTATATGGGATGGTCCTGTTGTATTCTTGTGCCCGCTTTCGCCATCCTCACCTGGCTCGTGTTTATCTGATCATCGCGCAGCCATGTAAAGCTTGAGTCTTAAAGCGGGTGAAATGTCATAAAAATCGCGTCTCGGTAAGGAGCGCGACATAAGGGGAAAAAATGGATACGCATGTCGCCGAGTTGCTAAAGGATCAGGTTACCAAGGAATTTTTCTCGGCTTATCTCTATCTGGCTTATTCCAATTATTATCATGAAAAAACCCTCGACGGCTTTGGACACTGGTTTGATGTCCAGGCTCGCGAGGAGCTGGATCACGCGCTGAAATTTTTGAAATATCTCCAGGATAACGGCGAACCGGTGACGTTGGGAGCCATAGACGCCCCAGACGCCAATTTTTCCAATATTCGCGAGCCCCTTGTGGCGGCTTTGAAGCATGAAAAATATGTTACAAGCCTGATTAATGCTATTTACGCGGCNGCGCGGGAAGTTAACGACTATCGTTGCTGTCAATTCCTGNAGTGGTTCATAGCGGAGCAGGGCGAGGAAGAGAAAAATACCAGCGACCTTATAGCCAAGTACGATCTGTTCGGAGGCGATCCCAAGGGGCTTTACTTGCTCAATTCCGAGCTCAAGGGCAGACCGCAAACGACAGTCGANCAGACTGCNACCGAATAAAAAGCTGGTCTTTTCAACGCTNGCAAAGCGTCGGAAAATAATAGCCAACATCAATANAAAGACGCGNTCCGTTATGAAGCGCGTCTTTTTAGTTTGGCGCGTTATNAATTTAAACCGCGTCGCGCTAACGCGCTTCCGCAAGCGNGATTTTGCCGCAAGCCGACTGGCGGAANTGGCGTCGCGACTTGGCGGCGAATTAGCGCTTTGGAGACGAAGCGAGCGCGTCCGGATTGATACAATATAAAAGTCTAATCNTCTGGTCGGCGAATTATTAATAGGAGCCCGATCGGGGCAAAGGCGGACGCCCAGAGGCGGGATTTGGCCCAAAGCGATTGTAACCCGCNGTTCCGGGCAGACAGTTCAGNATAAAAATAAAGATCGATCCGAGGAAAGTCAGNCTTACAAGAATCCACCATCCGCTCCAGTCGACATCGTGCAAGCGTCGGATCTGCACCGCGAGACTCGGCAAAATTAGCGCGACGCTTACGNCCACCATGATGATGCCGACCAAGATAATACCGCCGGGGATTATAGCTCCGATAAATTCGAGGATCGGGAAGCCCACTCCGTAAACAAGCAGGAGGAATAGGGCGAAAAACCAGAATTCGGTTCGCGACGCGCGACCGCTAAAGTTCATGTAATTCGTCGTCAGACAGTAAATGATGATGTTTTTGAAAAGCATATTTTGTTGCCTCGNCAGGTTTAATTTTTAGGCGGATATTTATATTTTAGATAATCGTCGCTCGAATGATCCAGCGGATCTTCGCCAAATCTGTTTCGCCCCGACGTTCCTTTTACGCAGGCCATAATTAATAGAATTATCGCTCCTCCTATTCCAATAAGCGCTTCCGTCGCAAATAAATCAGGGGAATTTAATGGCAAGCTTAGCGCGCATAATAAAAAGGNGCNATATTCCAGCAGGAGCCACCACGCGGATAAGTTTATATCGTGGAGTCTTCTTGTTTGAACCGCGAGAGCGGGAATAAAGAGATAGACGGACGCGACGATAGTCAAGATACCAAATAAAACGCCCAACCATTCGGATTTTGTCGCGTCGACTACAGGAGCTATTGTCCCCTGAACGAAGCCGACTAATAAAGTAAAAAGNACAAAGAACCAGTACTCCGATCTTGACGCGCGTCCTCTGAAATTAAAATAATTTTTTACGAGGCAACTTTTTACGGCGGCTTTGAAGCTCATCTTTTTCCCCGCGGCGCGAACGGCCACGCGATCAATGGCGACGTTAGCGCAATTGGCTGTCCTTGCTGCCCTTGCGGTTATAGACGCTAGTCCGCGTCGCGATTTTGTCCTCTTCTTCCTGACAATGGACGCAGAGTCTGACGCCGGGAAGAGCCTCCCTTCGCGCGGTCGGGATTTTTTCGCCGCATTCCTCGCAATAGANTAGTCCCGGNCCTTTGGGAAGCGCCGCGCGAGCTCTGCGAACCTCGTCGTTTACGCTGTCTCGAATCTGATCGTGAACCGCGTTGTCNCNTGCCCATCCGACAGCCATGATTTTCTCCTTACGCGGCGCGTTCGGTCGCCTTTTCGCGCATTTTTCTTTCCATACGATCCATGATTAGGGGCGAGAGAACGCCGAAGACGCAGAGGGCGATTAGTAGCCAGCAGAGGGGCGTCGAGAAGAGAATCGAGGGATCGCCGTCGCTCAACATCAGGGAGCGGCGCANCCCGCGCTCGCCAATCGGCCCCAGGATCATTCCGAGCACAATGGCCGTGGCGTTCATATCAAATTTGCGAACCAAATAACCGATAACGCCGAAAATCATCATGATNACGACTTCCGTAAAGTTGTTGTGGATAGCGTAGGAGCCGACGACGCATAGCAAAAATATGGAAGGAATCAAAATGGCGTCCGATAGGCGCGAGATCTGCGCGAATCCTTTGCATCCAAGCATTCCTATAAAGAGCATGAAGAATTGAACGAGGACAAAACCCGCGAAAAAGGTATAGGTCATCCCCGCGTAGGTCGAAAAAAGTTCCGGCCCAGGCTGGAGTCCGTGAATGATCAAGCCGCCCATGAGAACCGCGGTTACGGATTCGCCTGGTATGCCCAGAGTTAGCATGGGGATCAGGGAGCCGCCCGTTACGGCGTTGTTCGCGGCTTCGGATCCGGCCACGCCTTCGATGGAGCCTTTGCCAAACTCTTCCTTATGCTTGGAGAAACGACGGGCTTCGTTATAGCCAATGAAACAGGCGATGGACGCGCCCGCGCCGGGGAGGATGCCGACGATGTTGCCTATTATCCAGGAGCGGACGATCGTCGGCGAGAGACGCTTTATTTCCTTGCCGCTTAATTCGAATTTTGTTTTGAATTTTGCCGCTTTCGGGCGGGCGGTAATTTTNCTTTCGGCGAGAATCAGTATCTGGGACATGGAGAAGAGGCCGATCAGCGCGCAAGTGACATCGACTCCGTTATAAAGGGCGCTTTGACCGAACATGAAGCGGGGAACGCCTTCCATTGGATCCATGCCCACGGTCGATATGAGCAACCCTAGAACTCCGCTCATAAGCCCTTTGAGCATCGACTTTGAAGAAACGCCGGCGATGATCGTAAGTCCGAAGAGAGAAAGCCAGAAATATTCGGGACTCTTGAATTTCATCGCCAGTCGCGCGAGCGGAGGCGCGAAGAAATATAGAGAAACGCAACTTAAGAGGCCTCCGCAGAAGGACGCGAAACAAGCTACCGTGAGCGCCTTGGCCGCTTCGCCGCGCAAAGTCATTTGGTAGCCTTCGATAGCCGTCGCCGCGGACGCGGGAGTGCCCGGCGTATGGATGAGAATGGCGCTTATTGAACCGCCGAATATCGCTCCGCAATAGATTCCGCCCAATATGATCAGGCCAGTGGCGGGATCCATGCCAAAAGTTACGGGCAGGAGCAGGGCCACGCCCATGGCGGCCGAGAGCCCCGGCAGGCAGCCTATGGTAATGCCGACAGCGGTCGCCGCGGCCATCATGAGCAGATTAAACGGCGAGAGCGCCTGTAGAAATCCGCTTCCCATCAATGTTAGGGTGTCCATGAATCCTCTCGATTTAAAACTGGGACGTTTTAAGAAGCCTAGCCAAAAAGTACGCCAGTAGGCAAAGGAACCTTGAGAAAGAGCGTGAACACTCCGTAAACCAGACAACCCAGAACGGCAATGACAGTTATGATGTAGGCAATTTTTACCTTGAACCAGAGAAGAACGCCCAGAAGATAGACGAAACCGGCTAGATAAAAGCCAACGCAATAGAGTAGCCCGAGATAAGCGACGCAGGCCCCGAGGACAAAGAAGAATTGAGTTGGCAGAAAACCGGCGAAGAGAGTCGGAAGATCATTGGCGACGACGCGAGGCGACGTTCTCCAGAGTCGCGCGAGGCAACGGACAAAATAAAAAGTGTTCAAAAGCGCGAGGCCCGCGATTAGACACATGGGATAGATTTGCGCGGCTGGCTTGAGATTAAGCGTCATGAAGAAAAAGAGGAGGCAGGTTGCGTAGATCATTGCGATAACGCCAACATCCGACCTGGTCATGGAAACGACTCCGCGCTAGAGAATAAAAGAAAAAGTTTATTTTCGCACAGATTTTAAAAGTTTCGCCGGCCACATACAGCGAGTTTGGTTTTGAAAACTCCGGCGTCTCCAAGTCTCCGATACACTACGAAGCCCGCGAAAGACGAGCCGGAAATTAAATTTCCCATTCGCGATGGCTCTTATGATAAGCGAATAAACCCGCGAAAGCTCCGTCGATTTGGGCTCGCCCTTCGGGTAAGTTAAAGAGCGCGCCGCGGAGCGATAAATTCCGCTAAAACTGTTGGAAACCTGGGTAAATTAAAATGGCGCCGGACGCGATTCCGCCCCGGCGCCATACAATTATTTATTAATTAAAGAGATCCTTGGCGACCTCTTTGGCGAAGGCTTCCTGT
>JAAUYY010000050.1 GCA_014804865.1 Desulfovibrio sp. | reverse complement strand
GCCTTATCGACGTCCAGAACGGGCATTCCATAGATTGGCGTGCCTTCCGCCGTGTTCGCCGCCGGGTTCACCACGTCGTTGGCGCCGACGATAATGACCAGATCCGTATCCTTGAACTCGGGATTAACTTTGTCCATCTCGAGCATATGCTCGTAATCGACGTCGGCCTCGGCCAGCAAGACGTTCATATGGCCGGGCATGCGTCCCGCGACGGGATGAATGGCGTAATCAACCTTGGCGCCGTTGGCTTCGAGCGCGTCGGCCAGTTGCTTGACTTTGTGTTGCGCCTGGGCAAGCGCCATACCGTAGCCCGGGACAATGACGACCTTTTTCGCGCCGCGCAACAGATTCGCGACTCTGGCGCTCTCGTCCTCTTGTTTGGGCGCGGTCGGAGCGGAGGCCGACTTTGAAGCGGGAGCGGCGGTCGGCGCCTTGGGCGCGGGCTTTACGGAAGACTCGCCAAGTAAAATGGGCAGGAGGCGTCTATTCATGGCCTTGCACATGACCCGCGTAAGCATATAGCCGGCCGATCCGATAATTCCGCCCACAGCCACAAGCAGGGGATCGGATACGGCGAAACCGGCGATGGCGCAACTTATGCCGCCCATGGAGTTCAATAGGGAAATGGTAATCGGCATATCCGCGCCGCCGACTCGGAGGCAGAAGACAATGCCAAACAGCGTTCCCGTTACGAACATGAGAGTTAGCATGACGCCTGGGATAAACTGCGGCGATATATTGTAGCAGATTAGCGCCAAAGCCATGACGCCAAGCAGGACATTGACGATCAGACTGTGATTGGGAAGGATAACCGGTCTTTGCGGCAATACCTGGTGCAGTTTTCCAGCGGCGACAAACGATCCCGCGATTGTGGTCATGCCCGAGCAGAGGGCGAGACAGGCGTCCACGCGCTCGAAAGCGTTAATCTCCGTAGATACGCCCGCGAGCATTATAAGGCCGACGATCGCCGCCGCGCCGCCGCCGAAGCCATGCAGGAAGGCGACGAGTTGGGGCATCTGGATCATCTTGACCTTGTTGGAAAGGGTAAGACCGCATACTACGCCGATCGCGATCGCGACCCAGATGGTGGGAGAGCCGAAGGAATCGTCCCGCCACATGGTAATGAGGATGGCGACGGTCATCGCCGCGGCGCTGATCAGGTTGCCTAAAGGGGCTTTCTTGACATCGCTCATCAGGTGCAGTCCGTAGAGGATGGCTAGGGCCAGGATCGTGGCTATGATATTATACGCGAGCAAACTCATGCGAAAAATTTCTCCTTCAAGTAATCCGAAAACAGCGCGAGGCGAAAAATATGAAAATGCGCCGCGTTTCAGCGGCGTTTTTTGCCAGCGAGCATATTTAACATCTTGTTCGTGATATCGAAGCCGCCAAAGACATTCGTAATGGCGAGGGCTATGCCCAGCGCTCCGAGAAACGCCCAGAAAGCCGCGAATTTGCCGTCGGGATCGGACAGAACCCGATGCGTCGCGGCCAGAGCGCCCAGGATGATTACGCCGTCAAGGGCGTTCATACTTGACATAAGAGGCGTGTGAAGCAGGCTGGGGATATGCGTGAGAACTTTGTAGCCGATAATCAGCGCGGCTATGAACACGAGGATAAGAATAAGGGTAGTCAAGGATAAGTCTCCGGTATTTATGCGTTTTAGCCGGAAGCGACGCGGCGACGATGGAGGCGGGAGTCGCCGCGTCATGCGATGGGGGGAAGCGAGAACGCGTCCCCGGGGATTATTAGTTCAGGCCGGCTTCGTTGGCTCCGGCGTGAACGATTTTCTTGTCAATGGTCGTCAGGGACGATTTGACGATTGGATCTTCCCTATCGAGCTTGATCTTGCCTTCGTCGGAGAGATAGGCGAGCAGATTGTAGATATTGTTGGCGAACATCCAGGTCGAGCTGGTGGGCATCATGCCGGGGATATTCTTTACGCCGCTAACCTTTACGCCGTTGTATTCGATCTCTTCGCCCGGCTTCGTAACGGCGCAGTTGCCGCCCTGGTCGATCGCGATATCGATGATTACGGAGCCAGGTTTCATCGATTTAACCATCTCGTCGGTAATCAGCACGGGAGCTTCCTTGCCGGGGATGAGGGCGGTGAGGATGACGATATCGGCGTCCTTGACAATGGGCTTAAGGAATTCAATTTCCTTATCGAGCCACTCTTTCGGGAGTCTCTGAGCGTAGCCGCCTTCGCCCATGGCCACTTCCTTCGGCACACCGGGATCGAGGGACTGCTTGGCGCCGGCGCTCTTGGCGAACTCGATGGCGTCGGGGCGAATATCGACGGCGGTAACTTCCGCGCCGAGACGTTTTGCTGTGGCGATAGCCTGGAGACCGGCGACGCCGGCGCCAATGACGACCACTTTCGCGGGCTGGATGACGCCCACGGCGGTGCCCGTCATGGGCAGGAATTTGGCGAGAGTGTCCGCGGCCATGAGAACGCCCTTGTAACCGGCGACCGTGCTCATGCTGGTGAGCGCGTCCATAGCCTGGGCGCGAGATATGCGCGGAATACCGTCAAGGGTAAGGCTGATAGCGCCAGTGTCGCGCAATTTTTTCATGGAATCGCGGTTTACCGGCGCGGCGGGATGCAGGAAGGTGATGAGATACTGCCCTTCGCGGAGCATATCGGATTCGTGCTTGTTCAATTTGTCGTTGAACAAGGGCTCTTTAACCTTCAAAATGACGTCCGCTTCCTCAAATATCTGATCTTCGCGATCCACGAGCTGGGCTCCGGCCGCGCGATACTGATCGTCGGAAAAGAAAGAACCTTCGCCGGCGCCCTTCTGCACCAGCACTTTCGCGCCCTGATCCACCATTTTTTTAACGGTTTCGGGGGTGGAAGACACGCGGCGTTCGCCGGGCATAATTTCAGTGGGCACGCCGATGGTCATTCCGGAAAATTTCATAATCGCGACTCCTTGCGCTTAATCTCATGTATTCTGGCAAAATCGCCAACGCCGCCAATGACGGAACCTGGATTAAATCCCGCCTCGCTTCGCGCCGACGGCGATTCGCGAGACGGGATAACGGGCCTAGGCCTTTACGACCTGAAAAGCCTTGTCCAGAGCCTTTATAACTATATCCAGCTCGGCTTCGGTAGTAATCAGGGCCGGAGCCAGGCAAAGGGTATTGTTGTATTTATGGAAGCAACGGCTGGTCTTGCCGATAATTACGTGTTGCTTCATGCACTCGGCGACCACGGCGCCGGCCACGCTCTCGGGCACAGGCTCTTTCGTCGCGCGATCCTTGACCAGCTCGAGACCGCAGAAAAGTCCCTTGCCGCGGACGTCGCCGATGATCTCGTACTTCTTCTCGAGATCTTTCAGTCCGTCCATAAGATACTCGCCCATCTTAACCACATTATCGAGTACCTTGTTATCTTCCATATACTTCAGATTCGCGAGACCGGCGGCGGGGCCGGCTGTGCATCCGCCGAATGTGCTGATGTCGCGGAAATAACCCTCGCGATCGCTGGAGTCGACTATGAAGTCCTGGAAGACTTCCTCGGTCGTCACCGTGCAGGAAATGGCGGCGTAACCGGCAGCCACGCCCTTGGCCATGGTAACGATGTCCGGCTTCACATTGAAATTCTGATAGCCAAACCATTTGCCCGTTCTGCCGAGTCCGCAGACCACTTCGTCAATAATGAGCAAGAGTCCGTATTTTTTGCAGATCTCGGCAGTCTTCTCCATATAGCCGTCCGGGGGAACAATTACGCCTCCGCCCGCCGTAATGGGCTCGATAATCACGGCGCCGACGGTGTCGGGATCTTCTTTCTGGATGACCTTTTCCATCTCCAGAGCGAATTTCTCGCCCACATTTTGCGTTCCGGCCGGGAAAGGCGATCTGTATTCGGAGCAGGCCATGAACTCGACAAAGCCGGGCGTATAGGGGCCGTACTGATCGCGACGCTCTTCCTGACCGCAAGCGGACAGAGTCGTTATGGTTGTGCCGTGATAATCGCGATTCCTGAAGAGAATTTTCTCTTTTTTACCATTATGCTTCGTCTTCGAGATCTGGCGCACGATCTTGAAGGCCTTTTCGTTGGCTTCGGAACCGGAGTTGGAAAGATAGACGCGGCTCATGCCAGGCATCTTCTCAATCAGCTTTTTGGAAAACTGAATAGTGGGGATGTTGCCGTAGCCGTTGGCGAAATAGCAAAGTTCCATTAGCTGGGAGCTGATCGCGTCGACCAGAGGCTTGCAACCATAGCCAAGATTGACCGTCCATACGCCGCCCGACACCGCGTCAAGAAATTTCTCGCCGTTTACGTCGGTCACATACATCCCTTCGCCCTTCACGAAGATCGTGGGATCCTGGGATTCGAAAATTTTGTGGTTCGTCAGGTGATGCCAAACGTACTTTTTGTCGTTGGCGATCAATTCCGCTTTGTTGAAGTCGGCCATTTTTTCCTCCGCGAAATAATAAAAGAAGATTGCAGACTCAAAATCGGATATGGCGGACATACGCCGACAATATCGCGACGAATAAAATAGCAACGCATGTGCCATTTTTCATTTATTAATTTAATCNTGTNTTGACCGATAGTTATTGCGAAAATTCAGCGATCGGCGTCGCCCCTTTCAAGTCGTTTGCGACTTGCGTTTTTAATTTTCGCGCAATATGCAAAGTTGTTTTCAACTTATAATTCATTTTAGACTTATCCCGCGATAGCCATTTTAACGCGACTTCGTTTGAAAGGATTAAAAAAATTTTTTCAGCCCAGGATACAAAAATTTTAACCAATTCCGTCGATTAAAATCTTGCCAAGCGCCTAAAAACTTGCCGCAATCAGGCGCTTACAAAATCCCTAGACTTTAATTAGACGAAATCTATACGCGCTGATCGTAAAAAAATCGAGCTATTTTGAGAAAAACGCGGATTTTAATATCTCATCTTGTGGAAATCTAAAAAACTAATTGTGGATAACTCATCAATAACCCGAAAAATTCCTTGCGCGACAAGACTCCAGCATCGACCCGCTTTTATTGGCTCTGTCGTATATCTTATTGATTTTATTCGTTTTTAAAATCCAAAAGCGATGGGGAAAACTTCGAGAATACAATTTCTCTAACTTCTTTTTCCGTCTTTTGCCCAATTTTTTTCAGTAGGCGTATAAGGGAGCCATGAAAGAGAAATGGTCTGAAATAGCGGCTTTCTTGAAGGAAACGCTGGCTCCCGGCGTTTTCAAGGTATGGATCGCTCCTCTGCGCGGCGAGGCGCGAGGCGACGAAGCGCGTATTTTCGCGCCCAACGCGTTCATGGCGGAATGGCTCAAAAAACGCTTGTCCGGCGAAATCCGGAAGGCGGTCGCCCATGTCCTGGGCGTCGCGGAAGACGCGGCTCGCGTTCTGATACTCGAGAGCGCGAGCGAGAAGCCAGGCGAGGCGTCAAGCGCGGCGGAGATCCTTTCGCGAACTCTCCCTTCGCGCGAAAAACCCCAAGGCGAATTGCCCATGCGCTTGCCGTCGCCCCAAAAACAATGCCCCTGGCGCTATCGCTTCGAGGATTTCGTAATAGGACCCAGCAATCGCTTCGCGGTCGAAGCCGCGCGCGATCTGGGAAGAAGCGGCCAGGTGCGCTCCCTCTTCGTTAACTCGGCGCCCGGGCTTGGCAAAACCCATCTCGCCCAGGCCACAGGACAAGCCCTGTCGTCCGCGGGATCTCCTCTAAAGGCAATCTATATAACCGCGGAACAATTCGCGTCTCGCTTCGTCATGGCCATGCGGACGAAGCAATTGGAGGATTTCAAACGCGAATTATGCGCGGCGGACGCGCTTATCCTCGAGGACGTGCACTTTCTGCAACGAAAAAAGGCGATGCAGGAAACAATTCTCGGCGTTGTCAAGCGCCTCGAGTCCAAAGGGTCGCGCATTATTTTCACGTCGTCTTTTTCGCCCAGGGAATTGCGCGATATGGACGAGGAGCTAATCTCCCATTTCCGGGCGGGCATCCTGACCGCCATGGACAGACCGGACGAGGAAATGCGCCGCGAAATCTTGCGACGCAAAGCGAAAAATTACCAGGTAATTCTGCCCGACGAAGTATGCGAGCTTGTCTCCAGCAAGCTTTCGTCCGACGTGCGCAGCCTTGAGGCATGCCTGAAAAATATGGTATTCAAGGCCAGACTCTTGAATTCCGGACTAACGGTCGAAATAGCGGCGCAGACTTTGAGCCAGTACGCCGACTCCGCCGCTCCTATCGACATGGAAGGCATCGTGCGCCTTGTCTGCGAAAGCTTTGGCCTTACAAAATCGCAGCTCTGCTCTCGCTCCAGACGCAAGGAATATGTGCAGGGACGCAACACGGCTTTTTATCTGGCCCGCAAACACACGGATATGAGTCTCGAAGAGATCGGTTGCGTTTTCAACAGACGTCATTCGACGGTCATGCGAAGCATCACGCAGGTAGAACAGGAATTGGCCAGCGAATCGCGCTCCGGCAGACAGATCGCCCGCGCGGTTTCGCTAATAGAGCGCAAATGCGGTCTTAATCCGTAAAAGAATAACTATAGGTTTCATGTCGCCGGAAAATTTTTGTCGACCCGTTCCGTTCGCTCTTTCGGAGCTAAAACCTCGCGCGTATTCAAGAGAAGATTCATCGCTCGCGAACCGGAGGCGCGCAAAAAAACAAGACGCGAGTCGAACCGTCGCGCGCGAAATTATGGGCGATTATGTCGCTTATTAATTCTCCCGAACGAAATTTGGGCGATCTCGCCGTTTGGGAATCCCCTATCAGGGAATCGGGCAAATATTCCTGTTTCGCGGAGAATATTGAATTTAAATTTCTGCTCGACAAAAGCGATTGCTCGGGAGTCCTGTTCGTTCTTCTTTCCGGCGCGGTTAAAGACTCCGTCGCCTGTTGCCCAAATTTTCAACGATGGTCATGACGCGCGCATTTTCCTGGTTCAGTCCTGAATATTGCCGATCCCACGCTAACCCTGACTCCCGGCGAAATCACAAACGGCTGGTATCTTGGCTCCCCCGAAAAAGATTACGCCGATCTCGCGGCGTCGCTTGTCAAACGCGTCGCCAGCGATCTCGGCGTTCCCTCCAAAAAAATAATCTTTTATGGCTCAAGCGGGGGCGGTTTCGCCTCTTTGCGCGCTCGCTCCGTATCCCGGGTTCGTCGGCTTGCGCCATAAACGCCCAGATCGATCTGGCAAAATATAGAAGCGCCGCTTCGTCAAATACCTGAAGGCCGTCTGCGGGACAACTCTTGAAAAGCTCGATCCGGAAGTTCAGGCAAGATTATCCGTCATTGGGGAAATGAAAGAAAGAAAGGACAACGGAATTTTAATGATTCAAAACATCAACGACGCTCATCATTATAAAGATAAAGTTCAATTCCAGCTCTTTAAAGATTTCCGCGAGAAAAAAATATTCCGTATGATCTCCTGGAATACGCGGGAGAGAAAAGGCGCGGGGCGGAGCCCAGAGCCATGGTCGACACAATAGTTAAACGCCTGCTAAAAGTGGTCGGCGTCAATCTAAGACTGGAGTCTTTGGGTAGTTTATGGAAAAAAATCTTGAACCGCGACTAGCGTTCGCCCCAAATTTATCATAAATAATTTATTAAGTTGACAATTGGCGCGGTATTTCTAAATTTCGCCTGGTTTTATCTCTTAAATAAAACGAGGCGACTTTCGTTTTTCATAATTTCGCCCGCGTCTTCGCGAATCGACGGATCCCCAGCCGATTAAATAAAATTCGTCGCTTCGCCCCGTAATTCGGTCGCTAAAGCCACCGAAAAACCTCAATTTAGACAGCCAAAATCGAGCGTAAAATATTCTTTATATTTTATGCTTGCCAATCCTTTTCATTAAGCTTACTATCCCTTTTTCGCGGCGTCATTGCGCAGTTCAATTAAAAAATAAAAAAGACGCGTCGTTTCGCGTCCCTTGTCGTTTTTTAACGCGAAAAATTTTATCCCCGCTCGTCGCTTGCGTCCGCTCGCCAGATCAGTTATCGAGATCTCGCGACTCGTCGCGCGAGCGCTCGTTCGATCGCGCCAATATTTAGTCGCTATTCGCCGCCGGAGGGCGTAATGGGCAGTTTTTTAAAAGGAATGACCTTCACGATGGAGGGAAAGGAATACGAAGTGATTGGGGAAGGGACGGATGATCCGTCTTCATGCCTGGTCTATGTATTGCGCGACGAAAAAGAAACAGCGGATCCGCAAACCTTGCGCTTATGGAAAGCGGAAGCGAAACTCGCCCGCGGCGACATAATGATTAGCGGCTATTCCGACGATCGAAAATCCGAAGACAGGCGCGGCTCTTTTTATCCTCCCGTCATTGATCCTCTCGAGCAAATAGCCGAGCTAAAAAAACGCATACAGGCTATCGAGCGGAGGCGGATTTCCTTGTTAAAAGTCGATGATCCCAAAGGCTCCGTACTTTTGCAGGACAATATAGTCAGACCAAACAAGCGCTTCGACCTCTGGAATTATACACGCGCTTCCGGAGATTTGGTCAAAAAAGCGCGAAAGATCCAATACGCGAAATTGCGCGGGATCGCTCTATCCCTCTCCGCCCCCGGCGCGATCCCCGAACTTTTCCTCTTCAATATAAGCGATCAGCTTCAGCCATGTTGCCGCATTGCGGATAATTCTCTTTCGTCCGAAGGCAGGATAAAACTCGATCTCTCTTCCCGCCTCAAGACCGTCCTGGGGAAACCTAGCGGCATACTCTCCCCAGACATGGGCGGGCGCGTTGAGCTGGATGTGGAATTGCGTCTCGAATGCGACAGGACGGACGGCATGATGATTGTCCGCGCGAACATCTCTCGCGCCTCCTTTATCCGCGAAATCAACGCCCCCTCCCTGACGCTGGACAAAATTGGCTTGACAGATCTAGCGGAACTCAAGATCGCCATAGAGGGAATCTGCGTAGATATGTATACGGATGGCCCTGATTTTCTTTAAATTAATTTCCGAAACCCCCTACGAATTCGCTCCTTGAGGCGATATGGCAGACGCTTCCGCGCGCGCGAATTTTATCCAATTGCTTAATTCTCCTCGCCCCGGAGACGAACTCGCGGACTTTATAAGCGCGCGACCCGACGCACTCGTTCTTATGGAGAGGGCGAGCCAAATCCCCGCGGGGCCAGCCTCCTTCCATTCCGGTTCGACGCTCTCGCATATCGCCCGTTGCATGAACGCGACGGCGGGCGATCCCATAGCCGTATGGATGGCCATGTGCCATGACGCGGGGAAACTCTCCACGCCGTCCGCAATGTTTCCGCATCACTATAATCATGAAATTCGCGGGGCGGCGATTATAGAGACCTGGGCTACGGATCTTTTTCTTCCCCCGAAATTCCGGCTATCAGGCGTTCTAGCGGCGTCTGAACATATGAAGGCGGGCGCGTTTCCGCGTCTGCGTCCGGGCAAAAAACTCGCCCTTCTTGAAAAGATCTCGGATTCGCCCTGGGCCGCGCAATTCTGGCGACTGATTAACGCCGATACCAAATCCACCCTCGGCGACGCCCTGCGCCGACTCCAGGGAATCAACGATCGGGCCAGGGAAATGGGCGCGACCATCGATTACAGGATCGCCATGATCAAGAAAATAACCGCCGATATGAGCGTCCCGCGCGGCGAAAAAACCGGCGTTCAATAAAATTTCCCGTTCATTGGCGCCGCTTTGGAATCCCTTCGAATCATAAANGGTAGATCCGCCACGCCGCTTGNAAACGCTATTTAAGACCCGCGACCCGCGGAAGCCCCAAGTCTTCGCTCGATTTTTTTTTTTTTTCGAGCGTCAAACTCGCGCTCTTTAACAACGCGAGTTATCATCCGCGCTTGCAAGGCGTCGCCCAGCGCTTATTTAGTCGGATATGAGCAAGCCAGTAATTCATATAGAAAACGCCAGACAACATAATCTTAAAAATATAAGTCTGGATATTCCGCGCGACGAGCTTGTAGTGGTCTGCGGGCCTTCCGGTTCGGGAAAATCCACGCTCGCTTTCGACATAGTTTACGCGGAGGGCCAACGGCGATATGTCGAATCCCTGTCCGCGTACGCTCGTCAATTTCTGCCGCAGATGGACAAACCGGACGTTGAAAAAATCGAAGGATTGTCGCCGGCCATTTCCCTTGAACAGCAGGGGCTGGCCCGCAATCCCCGCTCCACAGTAGGGACAGTTACCGAAATCCACGATTTTTTGCGCGTTTTCTATGCCAGGCTTGGTCAACCTCATTGTCCGGAATGCGGCAAGCCCATCGAAAGTCGTTCTCTTGACGAAATAATCGCCGATATCATGTCCCTGCCCGAAGGATCCAAATTCATGATCCTCGCGCCGATCGTCGAGGCGCAAAAGGGAACGCATCAGGATCGATTCAGAAAGCTTAAAGCCGAAGGTTTCGCTCGGGTACGGGTCGACGGCGAATTTTATACCCTGGATTCTCCTCCCGAACTTGAAAAAAATAAAAAGCACGATATCGATCTCGTTGTCGACCGCCTTGTCAACAAGGAAGGCATCCGCTCCAGAATCGCCGACTCCGCCGAGCTGGCGCTTAAGAAAGGAGAAGGCGTCNTGATAGTGCACAGGCCGGATGTGCCTAAACACGAGCAAGACAGGCGCGTCTCAACGACCTCCGCCTGCGCGACTTGCGGAATTTCCCTGCCCCCGCCGTCTCCCCAGCTTTTTTCGTTCAACGGCCCGCAGGGCGCCTGTCCGCGTTGCGTCGGGCTTGGCTCCATCGACTATTTCGAGCCGCGGCTGATCGCGCCGAATCGGGGGCTTTCGTTGCGGAAGGGCGCGCTTCTCCCATGGAGCGAGCCGCGAGTTCTTAACCGTTATTCTTCGGCGCTGGAGGCGCTTGGCAAACGCTGGGGCTTTGATCTGGACACGCCGCTCGACAAATACTCGGCGGAGGCGCTCGGAGCCTTGTTTTATGGCGAAGACGAATCGGGCAAACCGCTAAAGGAATCTCTTGGTTTGCGGCGCAACTGGTTGGGCGGCAACGTTTCCCTGGGCGCGACCGGCGATAGCCAGAGCGCCCATTTTGGAGCGGCGATTCTGGCCCAAAGCAAAATCTCGGTTACGGCAACCCGCTGGCCCGGGATCATTCCCTTGCTGGAAAAGGGAATGCAATACGGCGACGCCTGGCGCGACGAACTTGCGCGGTTTAGACAATCATGCGATTGTCCCGCCTGCGCCGGAGCGAGATTGAACAAGGCGGCCTTATCCGTCCGCGTGGACGGTCTGAATCTCGCCGAATTTAGCGATCTATCCATTGAAAAGGCTCTCGAATGGATCCAACAGAGATCATTTAGCGGCAAAAAGGCGACAATAGCCGAGCCGCTTCTCAAAGAACTTGGCTTCCGCTTATCCTTCCTTAAAAACGTCGGTCTCAATTATATTTCCCTTGGCCGCGCCATGGCGACGCTTTCCGGAGGCGAAGCGCAAAGGATTCGTCTGGCCTCCCAGCTAGGATCGGGGCTTGTCGGCGTAACCTATGTGCTTGACGAGCCTTCTATCGGTCTCCATCCTCGCGATAACGAGAGACTCCTCGGCGCTCTTCGCTCCCTGCAAAAACGCGGCAACACAGTCCTGGTCGTGGAGCATGACGAAGCCACTATTTGCGAAGCGGACACAGTAATCGAACTGGGGCCGGGATCCGGATCGCAGGGCGGCGAAATCATGTTTCAGGGGAACGTCGACGAATTGCTCCAGGACGGCAAGACGTTGACCTCGCGTTATTTGCGCGGCGACGAGACAATCGCCCTCCCTGAGGCCAGACGCGAGCCGACGGGAGAATTGATCCTAAAAAATATTACCACCAACAATCTGCGCGGCATCGATTGCGCCTTCCCCCTCGGCGTTCTGACTTGCGTTACCGGAGTATCCGGATCGGGAAAAAGCTCCCTTGTCGTCGACACGTTATATAAGCATATAGCGCTGAATCTCGGCTTGCGCGCCGAACAACCAGGGAGCGTGGGCGACATGATTTACAGCGAAGGAAGCAAGCCCATCGAAAGAATAGTCGCCATTGACCAGACGCCCATAGGGCGCACGCCGCGCTCGAATCCGGCGACTTATACAAAGATTTTTGACGAAATTAGAAATATCTTCGCGTCGACGCCAGACGCGCGCAAAAAAGGCTACAAACCCGGGCGATTCAGTTTCAATGTCAAGGGAGGGCGATGCGAAGCCTGTTCCGGCGACGGACAGATCCGCGTCGAGATGCATTTCTTGCCCGACATATACGTTACTTGCGACGTATGCAAGGGAAAGAGATACAATCACGAAACGCTCGAAGTCCGTTACAAGGGCTTGAATATAGCCGAAGTCCTGGATCTCACTGTAACGCAGGCCAAGGCGCTTTTTGAAAATTATCCCAGTCTCGCGCGCAGGCTGGGAATGCTCGAGGAAGTGGGCCTCGGCTATCTGCGCCTTGGT
>JAAUYY010000049.1 GCA_014804865.1 Desulfovibrio sp. | reverse complement strand
CTCGCCGCGCTCGGACTCTTTTTCTCAATGGCGCCTCTCTGCGGAGGAGTAGCGCATGGCCTTCTCTGGCTCGCCGCCCTTCCCTGCGAATTTATAATTAACTTGCTGAATTTTGTCGCGGGACTGGGACTTTTTAGCGAGCCGACTTTTGTCGAGCCTCTTCCGTCCATTCTTCTGGCTTTCGCGGTCTTGATATTGGTCTTGTTCCAGTTTCGCGGTCGCGAGAAAGGAACTAGAGGACAAAAAATATTTCTTCTCGCTGTCTTCCCCTTGCTTCTGTTAACCCCAGCCCTTCGATTAACTAATGTTTTAGACGACGAGTTGCGACTCGAAGCTCTCGACGTAGGACAGGGACAGGCGATCCTGTTGAGTTATCGAGGAATAAAAATTCTTGTCGATGGCGGAGGCTCGCCGCCGGAAGAATTCGATATGGGCAAAAATGTTCTAGGACCAGTTCTCGCCTCAAACGAAAGTCCGCGAGCGGACGCCTTAATCAATTCCCATCCGGATCTGGATCATTTGGGTGGCTTTTTCCATATTTTAAAGACTTTCAAAGTCGGCGCGCTTTTTCATAACGGTCAGGAGGCGGACAAACGATACGCCTCTCTCTGGCTCGATCTGCGCCTAAAAAATTACGGAGTCGTCCTCAGCGAGGGAGATCTAATTCGCGTCGGAGCCCCCGCTCGAGGCGTTAAGCTCGAAGTTTTGCATCCGCCAGCGGAAGGAAATTTTAAAGGCAACGACGCGTCTCTGGTTCTGCGCCTTAGGCGGGGAGGCGAAACGCTGGCGCTTTTGCCCGGAGACGCGGGTCCCGCCGCCTTGCGTCGCGTCGCGGCGGAATATCCTGATCTAAAAACGCGCGTCCTTGTCGCCGCTCATCATGGGTCTGACAAAAATTTTCAGGAAGATTTTCTGCAATCGGCGAGTCCCGAAATAGCTCTCGTCTCCTGCGGCTATGACAATATCTGGAATTTTCCCGGCGAAACAGTCAAAAAGTGGTTCGCCGATCGCCGCGTTCCCCTGCTTTCCACTTCCGCCCTGGGAAGAATACGGATTGGATTTCGCCCCGACGGAACTCTGGCCGTATGGACGGCGCTGGGCGCGAAAGACAAATCCGAATAGCCAATTAACCGCTTAAGCTCGCTCCTCCCCCTTATAGCAAATTGCGCTAGAAATTACCCCGCGGCGAAGTAAATTCGCCTTGCGGCAATTTCGCGGGCGACTTTGGGGAGCAAAACCGCCATAGCGAGAGCGAAGCTCATACAGCGCTCTTTTAATCGCGTTTGGCGCATAAATAAATAAATAATGCGGGTTCTCTCGTTAGCTACTCGCTATAGGAAAATTTTTCCTCTATTCATAGGCATGGAGCTTGCAAAGTTAGAGGCGCAGGCAAAATTATTCATTTATAAATAAAAAGGAAAATCGATGGAAATAAACGGCGGTTACTCGGTTGGCAATCTCTGGAATCTTGAAGATATAGAAAATGTTAATTCGCGGAAAAAAAGCCAGACGACGACTAGTTTTGGAAGTCAGGGCGATACTGTGGAAATTTCCGACGACGCGAAAAAACTCTTTTCGCAAATGATCCATAAATATGATCAAGCTTCGTCTTCGTCCGGCGACGCGGGTCAAAATTCCTCCTCGAGCGAAGGTCAGTCTGAGTCTGCCCAGCAATCCGGCGGAGCCGGCGGAGGAGGAGGCGGCGATTCCGATTCAAGTTCGGTAGATAAAATAAAAAATCAAATTCAATCGCTCAAGAGCCAACTTTCCGCTCTCGCGGGACAGATAGGCGGCGGAGCCGACGCGGCCGCCATGNGCAAGATGAGTTCCCTCGAGGCGCAGATCGCCGCGCTTGAAGCCCAATTGAACGAAATGGGCGGCTAAATCCTATAAAACTCAAATTCTCGCGGGAGTCCCGGAAACGGAACTCCCGTATTTTTATTTTTAGCTGTTTTTAGCAAGCTATCATACAAGAAATGAGGAAAAAGAGCAGATTTTTAATCCCATCCCATAGCGCGCCTCAAACCTCGCTGGGACGTAAAGAAAGTGGGCGGGCTCATTAGTGGCTTGCTATAGCGAGTTCCTGTATAACGCTTCNCAAATAACTCTGAATTCCATACAAAAAAAGCCGATCCCTCGCGGGATCGGCGATTGACGAGCCGGACGATTCGTAATTCTATCTGCAACCGTACCCCATGGCGACCATGGAACCGCTCTTGTTAATGTCGCACTGGGTCTTCGCGGCGAAAATCTGATCCAGAACCTGACGCGCTTCCGGCGTGGTTTCATCGGCCTGGGCATTCTCCGCTACGGGCATATAGAATTCGTTTTCCATCATTCTGGAGAAATCGGAGGGTTGAATTTCATCCAGAATCGCCGCGTCAGTGGGAAGAGGCGTGGAATGTATATTGTTCAGGGAGAAACCGAATGTTCCGGCGAAAACTACGGCGGCGATTATCAGCGCGGAACCTAATATTGACTTCCTGGAAATTCTGTTCATCTTCTTTCTCCCTGTCTTTTTGAGTTTTTCCGGCTCGTTTTGATGCTCTGTAAAATTTTCGCGCGTTCTCTTTATTCTCTCGCGCTTTCGTTTACTATATTGCAGGGAGCGTGCCAAAGAGCTTATCAAATTATTTCAATGTGTTGCTAGGATCAGCCTGGCTTCGCGAACTGTATAATTTTTATATGCGTATAATTTTCGAGCGCCTTAAAAATTGCGCTCGCCAGATTGCGGAGCTCGCGATTATTTTCGCGCCGCCCGTTTTCATTTTTAATTATTGGAGATAATCGAACAGCTCGGGTTTTATCCCTGGTATGGAAACGCGACCAAAATGTTCGCGCGTATCGCGCTCCGCGTAGCGACGCTACCCTTCCCTTCCGCGAAAAGCGCGAGTCGTCCGGAATGCGAAAACCTCCGCCCCAATGGGACGGAGGTTTTATAAACTATAGCTTGTTAGCCTTATTCCCGGACGATTTTATAGGGAGCAATGTCTTTGACCACAGCGACTCCCGGGGCTATCTCGCATCTTTTCCCGAGTTTGGCGCCGGCGGCTATGACGGCTTCCCGGCCAATTCGCGAGCCTTCGCCTATTTCGACATTTTCAGAAATTATCGCGCCGGGTTCGATGACGCAAAATGATCCGACGCTGGCGCCCGGCATAATTTCGCAATTTTCGCCTATGAGGCACCCGTCGCCGATCGCCGCGTTTTCGGACGCTATGGCATGGGGCATAATTAACGTTCCTTCGCCGATTGAGGCCAAACTATGGGCAAGAGGCGCGGCGAGAGGCGGCAATTTATATTCGCAGGTTTTAAGGAGCTGGAACAAATAGCGACGCACTCTCGAACCGGCTGAAAAATCAAGAGTAAGCAATGCGTTCGCGAAAGATTTGCGCAAAGCGCGCAATTGAGCCTCGGATCCGACTACGGGCACCCCCGCCACTTCGCGAGCTTTGCGATCGTTATCGACGACGCCGACCGGCTTCCACGCGCTGGCGGATAGCGCGTCGATTACCGCGGCGCAGAGCTCGCCTCCGCCTATCAGCAAAAGATCCCTGTTCTCGGCAGTTTCCATTTATAGCTCCTTAAGGTTAAGGGTCGTTTTCTTCGCCTTTGGTCGCGTCGAGGCTTCCGACTGGCCAGGGAAGGATTTCAAGCGGCGCGCTCTCGCCGATTTCGCGCAGGCTCGCGACGACTTTTTCTCGCGATCCTTCGTAAAAAGAAATTTTAACTAACGCGGGATCGCGTTCGAGGACTGTGAACATGGCTTCGTTCTCGCGACTTTCGAGCAGGAATCGAAACATAGCCACGTCGGAGGAGCGCAACCTAACCAGGAGCTTTCCGCCGCGCGGCATTTAGTTTAGCCCCATGAATCTGGCGCCCATGATTAGCGCGAGGCCGAAAGCGATGGTTACAAAATAATTTTTAGATATCCAGGCGACGACGATTGTCGGTATTGAGACCATCAGGAAAAGATTGCTCCAGCCAAAATCAAGTTTTCCATTATATATAAAGATATCGGGGCCAACGAGAGCGGCCATTACAGCCACTGGCACGAAATCCAGCCAACGTCGGACGAGAGACGGAATTGCGTCTTCCTTCAAGAAGGTGATGGGAAGCGTTTTCAGGAGAATCGTCGCCAACCCCGCGATAAAAAAAGCTAAAAGGAGATTTGGCGAATAGCTGTCAAGCGCGTTCACCGGCGTCATCCGTTTTTCGCGCGCTCGCGAGAAAGAGGCCCAGCGTGGCTCCCGCTACCGACGCTATCGCCACATTCCACTGCCCAAGACCGGAGCATTTCAGGGCTACGGACAAGGCCGCTGTAAATATCGCCACTGTCAAGGGCAATCGTCCGCCGCATTGGGGTATCAGAAGAGCGATGAACATGGCGGTTATGGCGTAATCCAGACCAAGCGGGCGAACGTCCTCCACAAGTTCGCCGCAGAAGGCTCCGATGGCCGTTCCTGTTATCCATGCCAACTCCGTGGTCTGATTGCAGACGAACATTGTGGCCGTGTCCAGCTTCCAGCCGTTTTTAAGGGCGGTCGCGTGAACGACAAACGATTCGTCGGTTACGCCATATCCGAGAAAGAAACGTCTGATCTTGCCAACTCCGGTCATCCAGGGCGCTTCGGCCGCTGACATGAGGAGATAACGCAAATTTACAATGCCCACGGCCAGCGCCGTCGCCAAATATGACGCCCCGGAGCCCCAGAGGCTGGCGAACACAAACTGACCGGAACCGGAAAATTGGACGCAACTCATGGCTACTGCCAAAGGCGCGGGAACGCCATTTTTAACCGCGAGAACGCCGAAGGCGAACCCTACGGGCAGATAACCCAGGCAGATAGGCAAGGCGCGCTTAAGCCCTTCGAGAAAAGAATAGAGGGTCATCTAGATATGCCAGCTCGCTATCGATGAAAATCGCTCATGGAGCGCATGAGATTTTCCATCATGGGATCCATTCCCGTGATAAATTCCTCAATTTGGCGCGCCATGACGTAGAGGAGAAGACCGACAAAAAAGAAGCCGACGCCGATCTTTATAGGAAAGCCGAATTCCATGATATGCACCTGCGGCGAGGTGCGGGCGACCAGACCCAAAGCGACTTCGACCATAAAAAGGGCGACCATGACGGGAGCCGCGATCTTTAGGGCGAGAATAAAGAGTTGCGCGGAGAGATCGAGCACATTGTTCAAAATACTGTCCCCAATGAACAGCGCTCCGGGCGGAATGATCTGGAACGACGCAGCGAAACCTTTTATCATGTATAGATGACCGTTTAACGCCAGAAAGGTAAGCAAACTGGCCATCCAAATAAAAAACGCGGTTATGCCGGTATTGTTTCCAGTGAGAGGATCCGCGAAATTGATCATCGTAAACCCCATCTGGAAGCCAAGCAATTCGCCTCCCGACTGGATTCCCAGGAAGAGAAAATTTATGGCCATGCTGAGCACAAGGCCGATAAAAATTTCGCCCAGGATCATCAGTACGAAATCGAAGGGATGCGCGGGCATATGCGCTCCGGAGAGCGCGAGATGCGGCCATACGCCCAAAGTAAACACAATGGTAGCCGCTCCCTTTACGGTTACCGGGATGTTGTTTGTTGAAAATATGGGCAACATGAACATGATAATGCTTACGCGAAGCATTGTTAAAATAACGCTTAATACAGCCGCGGGATCGTAATTAAATATGTTCATGCCGAAGACTGATATTTTTCGCGCTTAAGCGGAATGAGGGTTGTGGATCTTTTCGTCAACGATTTCTTTGACTATCTTGTCCAGGCCGGCGAGATCAGGTTTCGCGACCTGACGGTCGGCTCCCACTTTTATTCCCTTGGCCTTTAACGCCTCTGTGAAAAGCGAGGAGAAAAGCACGACGGGGAGATTGCGCAACGCGGGATTTTCCCTGATCTTGGAGGTGAGCGCGTGCCCGTCCATCTCGGGCATTTCAATATCTGAAATAACAAGGTCGACTATTTCCGAAATTCCGTCCTTGTCAAGATTATGTTCCGACTGGCTCTGGGCCAGATTCGAGAGATATTCCCACGCTTCCTTGCCATTGCTCGCGGTCGTTACCTGGTAGCCCGATTTTTCGAGGAAAGATTTCACAATCTTGCGAAGGGAGCTTGAATCGTCGGCTAGCAAGAGGCGAATCGGCTCGGGCATTGGCGCGATATTTTCAGGCTCCATTTTGGACATATCGAGGGAACTGTCCATGCTCGCCAGGATCTTTTCCATGTCCAGAATAAACACGACCTTTTCATTTATTTTCAGGATGCCGGTAATGCTGTCCTTGGAAAATGACTGGACGTATTTATTTGGAGGCTCGATGCGATCCCAGGCAAGCCGATGGATGCTGGCGACCGACGAGACCAGGAAAGCGGCTTTGACGCCGCTGAACTCCGTCACCAGAACCTTGTCGTTTTCGCTCTCGACCATATCCTTGCCGAGCCACGC
>JAAUYY010000048.1 GCA_014804865.1 Desulfovibrio sp. | reverse complement strand
CATCCCCGGAGACTTGTGTCTTCGACGCCGGGCTGTAAGGTAAGGGTTGCGCTTTCTGGCATACCCGCGCTGGTTTTGTCCAAAAAAATGGTCAGACCGCGCGGCTTCGTCCCTATCCCGAGTTCGTCGGAACGGGAGCGATTCGCGAAGCGGTCTGTTTTTGTTTAATGCGGCCAAAATATGGCTCCCGATTCCGGGTTTGCGCAAATGGAGAAAAGAATGACGACAGTCAACGATCGAATCCGTATAAAACTCAAAGCGTACGATTATCGTATTCTGGACAAGGCCGTGGCGGAAATCGTGGATACGGCCAGAAACACGGGAGCGGGAGTCGCCGGCCCCATTCCCTTGCCCACAAACATCCGCAAATATACCATTCAACGGTCTGTTCATGTGGATAAAAAATCGCGCGAACAGTTCGAAATGCGCATTCACAAGAGGCTTATGGACATATTGGAACCCACGCAACAGACTGTGGACGCGCTGGGAAAATTGTCGTTGCCCGCGGGCGTGGACGTTGAAATCAAGCTTTAATTTTTAGACGGTTCGAACGGATCTATCCGGTTCGTCAATAATGGACGAGGCAGTCATGGCAGAAAAAATGGGAATTTTGGGACGCAAGCTCGGAATGACTCGCGTGTTTTCGCACACAGGCGCGGCTGTGCCCGTCACGGTTATCGAAGCGGGGCCGTGTCCCGTAACTCAAATCAAGTCGGAAGCGAATGACGGATACAACGCGTTGCAGATAGCTTTTACCGACGCCAAACNGAAGCATGTGACCAAGGCTTTGCAAGGCCATTTCGCGAAAGCCGACGCCGGTCTCTTCAGGCATACGCGCGAAATCCGGCTCGATAATTCTCCGGAGAACAAGCTGGGCGATCGGCTCACCGTCGGTATGTTCGAACCCGGCGAGAGAGTGAAGATCACGGCCAAAAGCATAGGCAAAGGATATCAGGGGCGGATGCGCCGCTGGAATTTCGCCGGATCCAAGGATACGCACGGTTGCGAAAAAGTGCATCGCAACAACGGCTCCATAGGCAACAACACGTTCCCCGGTCATGTTTTTAAAGGTAGGAAAATGGCCGGGCACTGGGGCGACGAGACTGTCACGGAGACAGGCTTGCTTGTCGTGGGCGTCCGTCCCGACGACAATGTGATATTGGTAAAAGGATCAGTGCCCGGCCCAAAGAACGGTCTGGTGTTTATTCGCAAGCAGTAGGGGAAGCCGATGGCAACTGTCAAGGTATATAATCAGCGCAAACAGGAGAGCGGCGAAATCGCGCTCGCTCCCGAGGTATTTGAAATAGAGGCCAGACCGGAAATATTAAATTTTGTCGTCCGTTCGCAAATGGCCGCCAGACGCGCGGGCACGCATAGCGCGAAGACAAGAGCGCAAGTCTCGGGGGGCGGGAACAAGCCCTGGAAACAAAAAGGCACCGGTCGAGCCAGAGCCGGCTCCAACCGTTCGCCAATATGGCGCGGCGGAGCGATTATCTTCGGGCCGCAACCCAGAGATTACGGATTTAAGGTAAACGCGAAAATTCGGGCTCTCGCGCTCAGGATGGCTCTTTCCAGCAGACTCGCCGACGACGGTCTCATGGTCGTGGACAAAATCGAGTTAGACGCGCCAAAAACAAAGCTTTTCGCGGGAGTCGCGAAGGACTTGGGCCTGAAAAAGGCGCTTATCGTTCTCCCCTCTCCCAACGAAGAACTCGCGAGGGCGAGTCGCAATATTCCGGGGCTCAAAATGATTACCGCGGAGCAGTTGAACGTCTGGGATATTCTGAAGCGCGAGCAACTGATTCTGATGGAAGATTCGGTAAGCCTTATCGAGGAACGATTCAAGACCAGGGAGAAAAAATGAGTTTCGCCGACGTTCTTATAAAACCCCTGATTACCGAAAAAACCACGATGCTCAACCAGGAGACCCGCCAGGTAACCTTCATGGTCGAGCCGCGGATAAATCAGATACAGATCAGGGAAGCCGTAGAAAAGGCGTTTAACGTCAAGGTCAAGAAAGTAAATATCGTAAGACGCAGGCCTTTAAACAGGAAAAAGCATGGCAAAATAATCGGCCAGTACGCCGGATGGAAGAAAGCCTATGTTATGCTTGAGGAAGGCTCTAAAATAGAATTCTTTGAGGGAGTATAAAATGGGCGCTCGAAAACTTAAACCGACTTCGCCCGGCAGACGATTTCAGACTGTTTCCGATTTCGAAGAAATCACGAGAACGACTCCGGAAAAATCCCTGTGCGAAGGGTTGCCCAAAAAAGCTGGACGCAACAATAACGGTCGCGTCACAAGCCGTCGTCGCGGCGGCGGCGTAAAACGTCTTTATCGAATCATCGATTTCAAGCGCGACAAGACGGGCGTGCCCGCCGTCGTCGCCGAAATAGAATACGATCCCAATCGCACGGCACGAATAGCCCTTCTGCATTACGCGGACGGCGAGAAGCGCTATATTCTCGCGCCCGCGGGATTAAAACAGGGCGACAANATAATGAGCGGAACCGACGCCCGCACGGGTCAGACTGCCGACATCAAGCCGGGCAATTCCCTGGAGATGGCGAAGATTCCCGTGGGTGCCGTAATTCACAATATCGAGATGAATCCCGGACGCGGCGGCCAATTATGCCGCTCCGCGGGAACATACGCCCAGCTTATCGCCAAGGAAGGCAAATACGCCTTGCTTCGTTTGCCTTCGGGCGAAGTTCGCAAAATTCTCGCTTCCTGCAAAGCCACTGTCGGGCAGGTTGGCAATCTCTCGCATGAAAATATTTCATTGGGCAAAGCCGGTCGCAATCGTTGGCTGGGGAGAAGGCCCAAGGTGCGCGGCGTGGCCATGAACCCAATCGACCATCCTCTCGGCGGCGGCGAAGGACGCAGCAGCGGCGGTCGTCATCCCGTGTCTCCCTGGGGTATGCCCGCGAAGGGTTACAAGACCAGGGACAAGAAGAAGGCTTCCAGCAAATTGATCGTCAAGAGACGCGGTCAGAAATAGGAGAGCGTATGCCCAGATCAATAAAAAAAGGTCCGTTTATTGACGAACATCTCCAGAAAAAAGTGGAGGCCGCCGTCGCGAGCAATGACAGACGCGTAGTGAAGACCTGGTCGCGACGCTCCACTATACTTCCCGAAATGGTCGGGTTAACTTTCGCAGTGCATAACGGCAAGAAATTCGTTCCAGTTTTCGTAACCGAAAATATGGTCGGCCATAAACTTGGAGAATTTTCGCCCACACGCGTTTTCCACGGACACGCGGCCGACAAGAAAGCGAAAACAGCGGCCCGAAAATAGGATAAAATCATGGAATCGAGAGCCATAGCAAGATATCAAAGGGTCTCTCCGCGCAAGGCGCGGCTGGTCGCCCGCAATGTTCAGGGGCTTGGCGTGGAGGAGGCGATGAATCTTCTGCGTTTTACGCCAAACAAGCCCGCGAAAATAATTTTTGAAACCGTAAAGAGCGCCCTCGCGAACGCTTCCCAGCTGGGCGGCGTGGATCCGGACGCCATGCTCGTCAAGGAAGTCATGGTTAACGAAGGCCCCGCGTGGAAGCGGTTCATGCCTCGCGCTCAAGGTCGGGCCGGAAAGATCCGCAAACGCACAAGTCATATTACCGTAATACTTTCCGAAGGCGAGGATTAGAATTATGGGTCAAAAAGTACATCCGTTTGGATTCCGGCTGGGATATAATAAAAATTGGCAATCCCGCTGGTTCAGCAAAAGGGAATATCCCGCTTTCGTTTACGAAGACAACAAGATTCGCAATCATATAAAGAAATTGCTCTATCACGCGGCTCTTTCCAGGATAGAAATCGAGAGAGCCGGCGGGAAGGTCAGAGTTATCCTTTTCACCGCGCGTCCCGGCATCGTAATCGGCAAGAAGGGCGTCGACATTGAAAAATTGCGCAACGATCTCAAAAAGAATTTCGGACGCGAGTTCGCTCTCGAGGTAAACGAGATTCGCCGTCCCGAAATCGACGCGCAACTCATCGCCGAAAACATCGCTCAGCAGCTTGAGAGACGCGTGGCATTCAGACGAGCCATGAAAAGAACTGTGTCGATGGCGCGCAAGGTCGGAGCGGAAGGGATTAAAGTAACATGTTCCGGCAGACTCGCCGGAGCGGAAATCGCGCGCACCGAATGGTACAGGGACGGACGGGTGCCGTTGCAGACTCTTCGCGCCAATATCGAGTTCGGCTTCGCCGAAGCTCATACGACCTATGGAATAATTGGCGTCAAGGTCTGGGTATACAAGGGCGAAATATTAGACAAAGAGGTTGAATAACAATGTTGGCTCCAAAGAAAAGCAAATTCCGCAAATGGCAGAAAGGACGGTTGCGCGGACTGGCCACCCGCGGCGCGGAAATCGCGTTCGGGGATATAGGATTAAAAGCGATCGAACACGGCCATCTGTCGAGCCAGCAGATCGAAGCCGCTCGTATAGCCATGATGAGACATATCAAGCGCGGCGGAAAGGTATGGATAAGGATCTTCCCCGACAGGCCGGTTACCGCGAAGCCGCTGGAAACTCGTCAAGGATCGGGCAAAGGCGCTCCCGTTGGTTGGGCCGCTCCCGTCAAGCCTGGACGCATACTATATGAGATTAGGGGAGTGAGCTCGGATCTCGCCAAGGAAGCGCTGACTCGCGCCGCCCATAAATTGCCAATAAAGACAATTATCGTCGAAAGGGAGAATATCTAATGGCGTCTCCCAAAAAGAAAATTAGCAGAAAAGACAAGGTAGAGGCTTTGCGAGCCCTGAGCATGGACGAGCTAATCAAGAAGCTCGCGGAAAACGAGGACGAGCTAATGCGCGCGCGTTTCAAACACGCCACGGCCACTCTCGAAGACACAGCCATGCTCAAGACGAAGCGCAGGGAAATCGCCCGTATTCAAACAGTAATGAATGAAAAGTTAAGGAGCGCTTGAGATGTCCGCTATGGAAAATCGCAAAGGCAGGACGCTCACCGGCGTGGTAGTAAGCGATAAAAACGACAAGACCATAGTCGTCAGGGTCGAGACGTTGGTGAAACATCCCCTGCTTAAAAAGTATGTGAGAAGGCGCAAAAAATTTACGGCTCATGATCCGAAAAACGAATGCGGGATGGGCGACACAGTAAAGATAGTAGAATACAGGCCAATGTCCAAAAACAAGCGTTGGCATCTCGTATCCGTTATCGAGAAAGCCGTTTAGGAGCAGCTCATGATTCAGGTTGAATCCAATCTTCAGGTCGCCGACAATTCCGGCGCGAAAAAGGTGTCCTGCATCAAGGTTCTCGGCGGCTCTCATCGCAGATACGCCTCTCTCGGCGACGTCATAATGGTATCCGTAAAAGAGGCGATGCCGCACAGCAAGGTTAAAAAGGGCGACGTGATGAAAGCCGTTATAGTGCGCACAGCCAAGGAAGTGCGTCGCCCCGACGGCAGCTATATAAAGTTTGACGGGAACGCCGCCGTTTTGTTGAACAACCAGGGNGAGCCTGTGGGGACGCGCATATTCGGCCCGGTAGCTAGAGAATTGCGCGGTCAGAATTTCACAAAGATAATTTCTCTCGCTCCCGAAGTGCTTTAATATCGCTCCGCAAGATTTCTTCGGCGCGTCGCTTTGGAGTTTTGACGCTCGAGTAAAAAAGGGACGCGTATAGAAATAATGGGAATAAAAGCGGGCGTCGTCTTTCGCGAANAGACAGGCGAGATTTAGAGCGAGTAATTAAGGCGACCGCCCGGGGCATATAAACCGCCCAACGAAGGTATCAGGGCATGAATTGAATTTCCCCTCTCGCCATGGCGGCTTCGCCACGCGAAGACGCCCGCGAAATTGCGACATGGCGAACTTGTTTCGCAACCGGCGCAATTTCAAGCGCAATTTGCTATAGGAGACAAGAATGAACAAATTTCGGATCCGCGTCGGCGACAATGTTATGGTGATCGCCGGCAAGGATAAAGACAAAAATATTCCGCGAAAGGTATTAAGGATCATTCGCAAGCATGATCGCGTTTTGGTGGAGAAGACGAATATCGTAAAGAGACATATGCGTCCGAATCCGTACGCGCATCAGCCCGGGGGCATCATCGAGAAAGAAATGCCCATTCATATTTCTAATGTAATGGTCGTCTGCCCCGCNTGTCATAAACCGACTCGCATCGGCTATAGATATATCGAGTCCGACGGCAAGCGAAAGAAAGCGCGCTTCTGCAAAAAATGCAAAGAAGTCATGGAATAAGGTGAGCTATGACACGCCTTGAGAAAATATACAAGGATAAAGTTGTTCCGGTGATGCAAAAGGAATTTAATTACGATTCCCCCATGGAGTTGCCGGAAATTGAAAAAGTCTCCATCAATATCGGGCTCGGCGGAGCCACTCAAAACAACAAGTTGATGGAAGAGGCCGTAAAGGAGCTTTCCGCCATAGCCGGTCAGAAAGCGGTGGTAACCCGCGCCAAGAAATCTATCGCGGCGTTCAAGTTGCGCGAAGGNATGCCCATCGGCGCGCGCGTGACTTTGCGCAAAGATCGGATGTGGGATTTCCTCGACAAGCTCATGAATTTCGCTCTTCCTCGGGTCAGAGATTTTCGCGGAATTCCCGACAAGGGTTTCGACGGTCGCGGCAATTTCACGCTAGGGGTCAAGGAGCATACCATTTTTCCGGAGCTGGAAATTGATCGGGTGGATAATCCCAAGGGAATGAACATAACCATCGTAACGAGCGCCAAGACTGACAAGGAAGGCAAGTTTTTGCTTGAT
The DNA here is from genome assembly GCA_014804865.1 of Desulfovibrio sp. Next base: position 814 of record JAAUYY010000048.1, on the reverse strand, counting down.
CAGCTTGGGATGCCGTTCCGTAAATAGGAGCTAAATATGTCGCGCACAGCTCTCGAAGTAAAGGCGAGGCGCAAACCGAAGTTCAGCGCGCGCGGTTATAACCGGTGCCCAGTATGCGGCAGACCTCGCGCGTTCATGCGTCAATTTGGAGTTTGCCGCATTTGTTTCAGGAAAATGGCCTTGAACGGGGAATTGCCCGGGGTCAGAAAATCGAGTTGGTAACGAACAGGCCGGATAGAGTCCAGGCTATAAACAGGAGTTCTTGATGTTGACAGACCCTATTGCGGATATGTTGACGCGTATTCGCAACGCGCATTTGGCCCTGCATAAGGAAGTGAATGTGCCGCGCTCGCGGATGAAAGAGGCTTTGGCCGACATCCTGAAGCGGGAAGGTTATGTTGAGGACACGACCGTTGACGGCGACAATATTGTCCTTACGCTAAAATATATGAACGGCAAGCCGGCGATCAGCGGTTTAAAAAGGATCAGCTCGCCTGGGCGTCGCGTCTACGTTAATTCCAAAGAAATTCCCAATGTGCAGAATGGACTTGGAATCTGCGTATTGTCCACTTCGAGCGGCGTGATGGATGGCAAAACTGCCAAAGACAGAAAAGTCGGCGGCGAACTTCTTTGCGAAATCTGGTAGGAGGCAAAGAATGTCACGTATTGGAAAAATACCTGTGCCCATCCCCGCCGGCGTGGAAGTGAAGATCGGGGATGAAGTCATAGAGGTGAAAGGGCCGAAAGGATCGTTGACCACGCCGGTCTCCAAAGTTCTCGACTACGAGATTAAAGACAATCACGTTCACCTTAC
>JAAUYY010000047.1 GCA_014804865.1 Desulfovibrio sp. | reverse complement strand
TTAATTATTTTGTCTTGGCGCCCGTCTCGCGGCGGGCGCCGGTTATATCAAATCGCGTCGCCCGGGGCGAAGCGAGCGCGTCTCCCGTTTTCGGTCTTTGTTAGTCGAAGCGCCGCTGCGCCGGGTAATTCCAAAATTCTTTAATAGTTATAAAATCATTGTTTTCGCCGCCGCGCGGCGATCCGGGGGATAGAACTTTCATGGAAATATGCTCGGAAATAATCGGCAACCTGCACGATCCGGAGTGGCGGGAGAAAATTGGGGAATTAAAGATCGATTATATTCCTCTGGATCAATGGACCGCCCAAAAATCGCGCTTCCTCGCCAAGGGGGAGAGCGGAACGGAATATCCAATCGCTCTAAAGAGACAGACGCAAGTCGTGGACGGCGATATCGTGTATTATGATCCAGAAAAGGGCGAAGCGGCCGCGCTTCGACTCGAGTTAAATCCCGTGCTCGCGCTGGATCTTTCCGCGCTGGCCGGAGACGATCCGGAAAACATAATCCGCCGAAGCCTGGAGCTGGGTCATGCCATAGGAAATCAGCATTGGCCGGCCGTAGTCAAGGGAACAAAGATTTATGTTCCCCTTACTGTCGATAAGCAGGTTATGCTAAGCGTCATGGATACGCATCATCTTGAGGGCATAACCTACGAATTTCAGCCCGGACGCGAAGTTATTCCCTATATGGCGCCGCATGAAATTCGTCGTCTTTTCGGCGGGGCTTCGCATGGATCCCATGCGCATACGCATCCCCATGATCACGATCATCATTAAACAGGGTAGGATCTTCCCAAAGTCTCGCGGCGCGTTTTGAGTAACATTGGTCGTCGGCGCTTCGGGTCGCATGGACGTCGACGAAATTACGAAGTAGCTTCGCCGTCATTTTCAAGGGGAATTGGCAAAAGCGCGCCAATAAATATCGAAAAATAGCGAGTATGAAAAATTATTTCAGGTTATTGCAATTCGCCGACACAGCTTTTCCCGTAGGAACATTCTCCTTTTCGAACGGTCTGGAAACCGCCGCGCATTTGGGCGTCGTTCGCGACGCCGCGACGCTGAAGGCTTACGCGCGCTCCGCGGCGAGGCAGGCGGCGTTCACCGACGGAGTCGCGGCTCTCAAGTCCTATCGGAACGCGCGGGAGGACAATCTGGCCGGGATCATTCTCGCGGATCGGGAGCTTATCCTGTTCAGGCTTAACGAAGAAGCGCGACTCATGCAGACGCGAATGGGGAAAAAGATGGCGGAGCTTGGCGCGGTTCTCTACGGCGCGGACAGTCTGATGGGAAAATGGCTCGATAGCGTAAAAACAGGCGAGTCGCCCGGCTCATATCCCGTAGCTCAAGGCGTAGCCTTCGCGCTGGAGGCTCTCGAGGAAAGGGATTTGTTCGTCGCCCATCAATACGGGGTCATAAACATGATTCTTTCCGCGGCTTTGCGGCTTACGCGGGTATCGCATTACGACACGCAGAAAATTCTATTCGAGCTCGGCGAGAATATCGAATCCGCCTATGAAGAAGCCCGAAAAATGGAGTTCATAAACATGAACTCCTTCGCGCCGGAAATGGATATTTTCGCGTCCCTGCATGAAAAGGGAAAAATGCGAATGTTCATGAACTGATCGCGGCGGAAACTACTTAAACGATTTTAAGAGGAAATATGGCTACTTGCAGAATAGGCGTGGGCGGGCCGGTAGGGAGCGGCAAGACGGCTCTTATCGAGGCGATTACGCCGAAATTAATCGAGCGCGGCTTAAGCGTTTTGATCATCACAAACGACATAGTAACGACCGAAGACGCCAAGCATGTGCGCAAGACGCTGAAAGGCATTCTCATGGAGGATCGGATCGTCGGCGTCGAGACCGGAGCGTGCCCGCATACCGCGGTGCGCGAGGATCCATCGATGAATATAGCGGCTGTGGAAGAGATCGAGGCAAAATTTCCGGACGCCGACGTCGTTTTCCTGGAATCTGGCGGAGACAACTTGACGCTGACTTTCAGTCCCGCGCTGGTCGACTTTTTTATTTATGTCATCGATGTGGCGGCCGGAGACAAAATTCCGCGCAAGGATGGTCCAGGCATCTCGCAAAGCGATATCCTGGTTATTAACAAGACGGATCTCGCGCCGTATGTGGGAGCTTCCCTGGAAGTAATGGATCACGACAGTCGACTAATGCGTCCGGGCAAGCCTTTTGTCTTTACCAATTCCGTAAAAGGCGAGGGAATCGACGAGCTTATCGATTTAATCTATAAAATGGCGCTGTTTGACAAGGCTAAAGGCGAGCAAGGCTAAATCATGGACAATCGCATTTACGCGGATACTCCTGATCCCGGGTTTGATTCGATGCCCGAGCTTGTTGGCTACACGGAGGAGCCGACTGGTATGTACGTCGGGTGCCCGGGCAAACGCGGCTATCTGAATCTCGTCTTTGAAATAGACGACGCTGGCAAGTCAATCATGCGGCGCCATGATCGACGCGCGCCCCTCATCGTGCAAAAAGAGCTGTATGTCGATGAAGCGTTGCCCGAAATGCCCTGCGTATATATCATTTCCTCGGGCGGGCCGAACGTCGATGGAGACAGGTATATTCAGGAAATTCGTCTGAAACGCGACGCGATGGCCTTCCTGACCACAGCCGCCGCCACGAAGCTCGCCGAGATGAAACGCAATTACTCGGGAATGAAGCAGCTTATAATTCTCGAGGCTGGATCCTACCTCGAATATCTGCCGCTTCCGCTGATTCCCTGCAAGCATACGCGTTATATATCGGACACGGAGATAGTGGTCGATCCGACCGCCGCAATGTTTTATTCGGAGATATTTACGCCGGGGAGAACGCATTATAAAGAAGGCGAAATATTCGAATACGACTTGCTCTCCATCTGCTCCCATGCCAGACGCCCTGACGGGGAGGAACTTTATCGCGAAAAATTCATAATAAAACCCGGCGACGGACTGGTTCGCGACATAGGAGTCATGGGAGAGTTCGACGTATTCGGCAATGTAATCGTCCTGGCTCCGAAGGATCGCGCGGACGAAATTTTTGAGAAAACCGAGCCCGTATTCGGGCCCGATCTGGCCGCTGGCATAAGCCGTCTTCCTAATGAAGCGGGACTAATTTACAAGGTTCTGGGAAAGAAATCCGAACCCGTAAAAAAAATAATCAGGGATTTTTGCTCGACCGCGCGCCAGGCAATTAAAGGCGTCGGGCTACCGAGAGAATTCGCCTGGCGATAAAAGCGCGGAGGCAATTATGAGCGATAACAATACTCAAGTCGTAAGTTATTCTTTTTCTTTCCCAGGCTCGATCCGCGATCTCTTGCGCGGGAGCGGGCAAGTCATGTTCCAGCAGAGCGCGTGGACGGGGCTGTTATTCATCGTCGGCATTTTTTGGGGAGCCTACGCTTCGGGAGCGCCGCAAGTGGCCTGGGGATCTTTATTGGGACTAATCGCTTCCACATTCGCCGGATGGATCATAGGCGAGTACGTGGAGGACGGGCGCGACGGTCTCTGGGGATTCAATGGCATACTCGTGGGATGCGCTTTTCCGACCTTTCTCGCGCCCGTTCCCCTGATGTGGGTCAGTCTTATATGTTGCGCCATGCTCACCACGTGGATGCGTCGGGGCTTTAATAATGTAGCGACGCGTTTCAAAATCAATTCCCTGACTTTTCCTTTTGTCTTTCTGACCTGGATCTTTCTTCTCTCCGCCCGCGAGCTGACCGCCATTCCCCTGGCCGATATGGACACTCCCGCCTTGATCGTCAGAATTGGGGGCGAGATTGACTGGAGCTTTGGATCGCTTCTCGTTTACTGGCTCAAAGGTATCTCCCAGGTATTTTTGATTAATAACTGGTTTACGGGGATCCTCTTTCTTATCGGTCTTGCGGTATGCAATATCTGGGCGGCCATTTTCGCGGCCGGTTCCTCGGCTCTGGCTTTGTGCGTCGCGCTTTTGTTCGCGGCTGATCCCGCCGATGTTACTGCCGGGCTTTTTGGGTTTAGTCCCGTTCTGACAGGCATAGCCCTCGGAACGACATTCTACAAGGTAAATTGGAAGAGCGCCCTTTGGGCCGCCGCGGGCGTAATTGCCACAGTGTTTATCCAGGCAGGTATGGACACTTTGCTAGTCCCGTGGGGGATGCCCACGCTCACCGGGCCTTTCTGCGTCGCCACATGGCTGTTCCTCTTGCCTTTATATAAGCTGAATCCCGAGGTCGAGCCGGATATGACAACCTGGAAGGGGGAGAAAGCGGATTAACATGGGGAGCTATAGAGATATGGATAAACTGGTTCCCATCGCGGATATGCCCGTAACCTGGAAGCACTGGTACATCGCCGGCGTCGCGTCCATGGAACAGCTTATCGGGGCGGCCTTATCGACCATAGTCGGCGTGATCATTCCCCTTATTCTCTATATAGGACAACCCGTCCTCTCGCCGTTCGATCAGGGTCTGCTCGGCGCGGCGGGGCTTTTAGGCATCGCGGTAGGGTCGATGCTCATGGGCGCTCTCATGGATAGCTGGGGATATTTATTCCTCTTCCGTCTCTGTCCCGCGCTGATCATGGCGGGATCTGTCGGCGTATTTTTCAGCGACGAAGTATGGAGCATTGCTCTTTGGCTTTTTGTCGCCGGTCTCGGAGTAGGCGGAGGCTATAGTCTGGATTCCGGCTATATTTCCGAAATAATGCCGACCAAATGGGTCAGCTTTTTCGTGGGACTCGCGAAGGCGACNTGCGCTCTCGGCTTCGTAGGCGGCGCTCTGGTCGGTTATATCGCGCTCAAGGAAGATCCGAACGCGGCGGTCTGGCGATATTTAATTCTTTTCATAGGCGCGCTCGCCCTGATCACCTTTCTTTTGCGGCTTCGCTGGTATCAAAGCCCGCGCTGGCTAATGGAGCGAGGAAATACGCAAGGAGCGCAAAAAGCGGCGAAGGAATTTTTTGGGCCGGACGCCGAAGTTCTCCCGCTTAAGCGCGAAAACTCCGGGAAAACCATGCCCTGGATCGATATGTTCAAGGGCGAATCTCTGAAAAAGGTCATATTGAGCGGCGTAACCTGGGCCTGCGAGGGTCTTGGCGTTTACGGTTTCGGAGTATTTTTGCCGATCCTGGTCATGGCGCTTGGGCTTCAGGGCGACGCGGCTACGGGCGTTCCAAAAGTAATCGGCTCGGTGAAGACAACGATTTTTATAAATATCTTTATCGGCGCCGGTTTCGCCCTCGGACTCGCGGTCTTGCGAAAAGTCAATATCCTCAAGCTCATGGGATGGTCGTTTATAATCTGCTCGGCCATGCTCGCTATCCTGCTCGCCGGTTACGAACTTAAATGGCCAGTCTGGATCAGTTTCGCAAGCTTCGTAGTCTTTGAAACCTTCCTGAACGCGGGGCCGCATCTCGTAACCTATATTGTCCCAGCGAGAATCTTTTCCGTAGCCGAACGCGGCGCGGGGACTGGTATCGCCACGCTTGGCGGCAAGGTCGGAGCCGTGCTTGGCGTTTTTTTCATGCCCGCTCTTCTCCATCTAGGCGGAGTCGAGCTTGTGCTATACGTCTCCATCGCGGTGAATCTGCTTGGCGCGCTTATAACCTTTATCTATGGCAGAAGCCTTAAATTATTATAAAAATACAGATATGATTGCTACAGCTTCGACCGAAAAAAAGGACGGCGGCTTTTTATGGTCGTCGTCTCTTCCACATATTGTTAATTATCTAGTTCTAGTCCTGTCATTCGGGCTTATCGTTTTTATTTCATATGACACCTATAGGGGAGTAGATTATCTGGAAAATAATGTCTATATGACATACCAGCTAATCTGCTGTATTTTTTTTCTTTTTGATTATTTTTATCGCTTTTTTATATCCCCGCATAAATGGCGTTTCTTTGTATTCGCTTTGCCTTTCCTGTTAATTTCAATTCCATATTTAAATATAATAGTTCTTTTAAATATTAATGTTTCGCGGGAAGCTTTGTTATATCTATGCTTTATTCCTATATTACGAGGCTTGTTCGCTCTTATAATGGTCGTTTCATTTATAGCAAAAAAGATGACCACGACAGTATTCGCGTCATATATTCTGGTAATTATACCGCTGGTATATATGTGCGGTTTGATTTTCTATATCGCTGAAAAAGATATAAATACGGGTGTAAAGAATTTCTGGTACGCTCTGTGGTGGGCGGGTATGAACGTTACGACAATAGGATGCGATATCAATCCGATGACCGCTCCGGGTATGATAATTTCTTTCCTTCTTTCTCTCATGGGAATTATTATGTTGCCTTTGTTTACAGTGTATTGCGGTGATATATTGACTACGCTTAATAAAAAGTTAAAAGAGGCGAAGTAATCGAGGGCGCGCTCTCAATGTCCGGAGTTCGCTCCCGAGTCAGAATAAGCCATCTCCGCGTGGATGGATTGATCTTAAAAATAACCAGAAAGAAGATCAGGAATCTTTATATTCGCGTCGCGAACGGCGAGATTAAAGTGTCGGCTCCTTTCTTTCTGTCCGATGAGCGCATAGCGATTTTCGCGCGCTCGAGACTCGGCTGGATTAAGGAAAAACTCGCGGCTAACCCCGCGCCCGCTCCTCTCGAAGACGGAGCCCCAATTCCGGTCTGGGGCCGCTCCATTCCATTGGCTTTGCATTCTTTCGCGCGAATTAACGCGGTAAAATCCGATTCTGCCAGATTGCATATCTATTGCAGGGAAGGCGCGGAAAGAGAAACGATAGAAGCGTTAATAGCGTCGTGGCATAAAAAAATCCTGCGCGATCCAGCCGAACGGTTGCTGGAGATGTGGCGCGATAGGATGGGCATAGACCCTCCGCTCGAATTGCAAATACGCAAAATGCGCTCCCGTTGGGGCGCGTGTATGCCCAATAAAAGAAAAATTACGTTAAACTCCGCGCTGGCGCGATATACGCCTTCCTGCCTGGAATTTGTCGTCGTCCATGAACTTTCGCATATGCTGGTTCCAAATCACGGGCCGGAATTTATTCGAACGCTTGATCGCTGGCTCCCAGACTGGAGAGAAAGGAAAGCGTCGCTCGAGCGGGAAGCCAGCGGCGCATTGAACAGGCGTTAGCGGAGTCGAAGAGATGGTGGCTTTTAACTATTTCGCCTTATTATCCCGCGGCTATTTTCGCCGACTGTCGCGTATGGCAAAACCGACGAAACTGGTGGGAATTGTACCTTCGATATAGGCCCGAGCCCGGGAAATTCTCTCTACTTCATTTTTTTCGGAAAAATAGTCTGCGAAACAGGCCGGAAGGCGGAAAGAAAGGAATTCACAGCGCCTTTGTCCAGCTTCTCGCCGAGAATAACTGATGAAACGCAAGTCTTGCCGTCGCAAGCGAACCATCCTTCGCCTTTCGCCTTGTCATTAATGGGTATGCGATATAGAGCGCCGACCTTTTCCAGTTTTCCAGTCTTGAGACCGCTTTTTTTCATCGTGTCCGTGACATATTTGGCGAATTTATCCGTTTTCTCGGGAATATCGAAAATAGAGAGATTCACGGTGTTCATGGATTTTGGATGTAAAAAGACGCAGGTCAAGCCGCCCTGGCGACTTTTAATTTGCTCGGGCATAACCCAGCCGGAGGGCAAGGTAACTGAAAAGTATTTGGTCTTTACCGGCTGTCCGGATTTCGCGTAATTCTTCGTTGGGGCTGGAAGAGTCTTCGTAGCCGCGAAGTTATTCGAAGCTAAAAGAATCGGCGACAAGACAAAAAGGGCGAGCAGAAATCGCAAGATCATATTTCCTCCGCGTTTTAGCGCGCGTATGCGGTTGGGTTGTAATATTGATTCGTAGAATTAATAAGGCGTTTTTCGTCTTTCCCGTTCTTTCATTCGACGTTTCCTATCCTCAAGTTTTAGCCGCTCGTTAATTTCGCGAAACTGCTTGCGAGCTATCGCCAATTTAGCTTCATATTCTTCGCGCGTATCGTCTTCGGAGCCGTCGTAAAGCAGCCATAAAGAATCTTCTTCCGCGATTTTTCCTGGCGGATTGTTTCTCGACAAAGCGTTCGCCTTTCTTGCGCGCTCTAGGGCGCGTCCTATTCCGGACTCGGCCGGACTATATTTAATAGAGGTCGCGGATTCTTGTTCGCTCGCGGTATCGGGGCTTTTCTTGCCATTTTTATACTCGTCCGGGCCGTAAAATTTCCAAATCACAAAAGCGCTTATTCCGAATACATATCCCGGAACTATAAGCATTCGCGGGCCGTAAAACTCGAGCGTCAGAAAGACGGTCGCCGCGACGATCGCGACTGCTAGCAATAAGCCTCGATTTACGACAAATTTAGCCATAAAATTTAAATTTTTTTGAATACTGCAAACAAGAAACTCGCGCCGCAATATTTTCTCGACCGCGCTAATAAGACGCAGGAAATTCCATGCCGTTCAACGCGGCGTAGATGCGCGTTTCAATCTCGAAAACTTTATAGCAAAAAGCGCATTAAATTCACGCCTGGCCAAGAGAGTTCCGCTATCGCTATTGCCGCTGGGAAAATTTGTCTTCAAAACATTATAAAATAGCGTCAGGGCAATATTTCGCGATAACGCGAAAATACCCGGCGACCAGCGCCAGTTCGATAAGAGGCGGAAGCCACGCGGCTCCGGCGAGACCGAAAAAGCCCCCGAGGACAACGGCCATAGCCAGACTCGCGCAGGCTACGACAGCTTGAACGCGAGTTTGTCTTTTTTCAAGTCCGCGAGGAGTCAGCGTTTGCGTTCCGAGAATAAACTCGCAAGCCATCGGCGGCGCGGCGAAAATAACGATCCGGAACACGTCGGTCGCGGCTTCGTATCCGGGCCCTAGCGCTATGCTTATTATATATGGAGCGAGGACAAACAGCAAACAAGAACAGAGAGACATAAGCAGAAAGAGGCCGAGAAGCGATCGGCGCAGGATGCTTCGAGCTTTGGCCTGATCTAGCTCGTTCAAAAGGCAAAGTTCCGGAAACATGGTTTGAACGAAAGGATTGAGGAGAGCCGAGACCGCGCGCAGCATTTTGACGACCGCGACGATCAGGCCCATTTCGGTCGCCGTGAGGAAATAGCCCAGAACAAGTTGGGAGCCATTATTGTAGATCAAGGCGAATAGAGAACTGGCGAAAAGCGTTCGAGTCTGTTTCAGAATATGAAATCCTCCCGCGAGCCGGACGCTGGGCCTATAACGCAGGCATAGTTCAATGTTGAGAGAAATGTATGCCACGGCCTTGCACCCGGCTGTAATTCCGAAGTATAGCGGCCAGTCGTCCGGCTCGTTGATAAAGAGGAAAATCAGGGAAAGGGCGGCGACGGAGGAGAGGACATCCCATACGGCCATCTTTTTTACGCCTTCGCCGACGCCCTGATAAAACCATAAAGGGCTTATTCCGCGAATGACGCCAAGCAGGGCGGCGAGAAAATAGGGCGCGGGATAGGTCAGCGCCCGCGGGATAAGCGGAGCGAAAAGGGCTGATCCGGCGACGCAGGCGACGGCCAGGATAATTTTTGCGGCGAGAGCGTCTCCCCACAGACGCGAAAGCGCGACCGAATCTCCCCGCGAACGAGCCGCTTTCCTCGCGCCGCCGAGAGCGATCCCCCATTCCATGACAAGGCAGATAATAGGCGGCGTAAGGCACATATACATAAGAACGCCAAACGCGTCTTCGCCCAATTTTCTGCTTAACCAGGGGAAGGCGAGCAACGGAATAAGCAGTTGCATGGCCTGCATAGCGCCGAAGGAAAGAAATGTTCGGGTATGCTTTGAGGAAATTAGCGCGGAAATTTTCATCAAGGCGCTATTTAACTTGACGCGCCCTGTTTTCGCAAGAGGCCGACGGGGATCGTCCGCCTTTATTAATCGGATTGGGCAAAGGCGGAGCGAAGGCGTTCGCGCTTGGGGCGATAATAAGGAGATAAGGCCTCTCGGCATGGGGGATGGCGCGAGGCTCGTCCTGGGCGAAAAGATTTGCGTCTTTACAAAAACGCTTAAAAGATATTATAGTAACCGGCATAAAAACTATGCGACGCAGGTCGCGCGTAAACAGAAGGAGAGAGCAGTGGCGGAAGCCAGAATTTTTTACATCGCCGACGTATTTTGTCCCTGGTGCTTCGCGTTCGCTCCCATCATGGAGCGTCTCGCGAATCAGTTTCCCGAGTTTCCCGTGAAAGTCATTGGCGGCAACCTGATTTCGCGTCCGCTGACTCTCGCCGAGGATGTAAAAATGTCGCCCGGTCTAACGGATTTCTGGCGCGAAGTGGAGCAAGTGTCGGGGAGATCTCTCGCGGGAGCCATCGAGGCCGCGGAAACTGGGCGCCATATAACGCTCTTTTCCCCGGGCGCCGACGAAATACTTGTCGCGCTCAAATCCTTCGCGCCCGGACATGAGCTTCGGCAACTTATAGAACTCGAAACCATGTTTTATGGACAAGGCAAAAATTTGTTTTCCGAAGAGTCGCTTGGCGAAATAGCGGGGCGCTGGGGCATAAGTCTGGAGAAATTTGAGAGAGCGCTCGATCAGCCAGCCGCGTTGGAGGCGACCGAGAGGAATCTTGAGCAGGCGGCCCAATTAATGGGCGAAATTGGCTCGTATCCCAGCGTGTTGCTGGTTCGCGACGGCAAAGTCGACGCCGTTACTCGCGGATATGTGCGTTATGAAACAGTCCTGTCCCGTTTCGAAAGTGCCATGGCCGATCTGAAATTGACGAACGAGGCCGAATTATATTGCTCGGCGCGCAACGCCTGTTCGTTACGCGGGAGAAGGACTTAACCTTAAAATTGTTCAGTCTATACCCGGGCGTGTAATTTATGGCAAATTTAACTTGAGATCGCCTCGCGACGAACCGGTTGGCCTTGGGTATATAATCTCCAGGTCGAGAGGCCTTCGGGGCGTCGATAAAGTTTAATTTCACGCTAGAGCCGGCAACCGTCGGCTCTTTTTTATTCGAGCTCGCGGACATGAACGCGGCGTTCGAAGCGAGGCATTTTTGCTTGACTAAAATCAGGAAATGCTTACCCTTTCGTATAAAAATTTAAACTTCGATTCCGCCGAAAAAGTCTGACAATGGCGACCCGAGGGGCCTCCTTTGTTTTTTTAGCGTTTTTAATTGGCGGATCGCGCCCATCCGGGTTTTTATGGAGTGAACATATGTATTTTATCCGTTCTGTTTTGCTCGTCCTTCTCTTCGCAAGTCTTGGGTGCGCCGCGCAGGCCGCGTCCACCGCCGCTCCAGAGAAAAAGGAGCCGCCGAAGGAGAATATGAGCAAATTTGACGCCGCCCGTCGTTTTAGCCAGGTTCTTGATCTGGTGCAACGCAATTATGTCAAGGACGTTACGCAAATCGAGCTTATCAACGCGGCGGTCAAAGGAATGTTGCAGGGACTTGATCCCCACTCCACCTTTATGACTACCGAGGAATACAAGGATATGCAGGAGACCACGTCCGGCGAATTTTTCGGCGTGGGCATAGAAATTTCAGTGGAAAACGGCCAGGTCGTCGTGGTTACTCCAATCGAGGACACCCCCGCGTTTCGCGCCGGATTGCAACCAGGAGACGTGATCCTGACTATCGATGGACAACCGGCCCAGGAATTGTCATTGCAGGAGGTGGTCTCCCGTATTCGGGGCGCGAAGGGTTCCGAAGTGGAGCTGGGCATATTGCATACGGACGCCAAGACGCCCCAGACCGTTCGCATCACAAGGGACGCCATACCTCTGATCAGCGTAAAATCCAAACCGCTGGACGACGGTTATTACTGGGTTCGCCTTACGCGCTTTTCGGAGCGCACCACTTCCGAGCTTAAGGAAGCGTTGAAACAGGCGGCTAAAGACGCCGAGGCGACCGGCGGACTAAAAGGTATAATTCTCGATTTGCGCAANAACCCGGGCGGGCTCCTCGATCAGGCTGTGGATGTATCGGATACTTTCCTGAAAAGCGGCGATATNGTTTCCATAAAAGGCAGNGACGATTCGGCCCAGCGCACCTACTCCGCTAAAAATCAGCAGGACGACGTGGACGCGCCNCTTGTCGTGCTAATCAACGCCGGCTCNGCCTCCGCTTCCGAAATCGTCGCCGGCGCCCTGCGGGATCAGAAAAGAGCCCTTATTCTTGGCGAAAGATCTTTTGGCAAGGGATCAGTCCAGAATATNATTCCGCTCGCCGACGGGTCGGGTCTTAAACTGACCGTCGCCTTATATTACACGCCAAACGGAAGCTCCATTCAGGCCGAGGGAATCACTCCCGACGTCGAAGTCGTATTCGAACCCCCGAAGGCCGAAGAAAACGATACCCCAAGGCTTCATTTGCGCGAACAGGATCTGAACAGGCATCTCGANAACGCCAAAGACAAAAAAGCCGATAAACCCAAGGATAAAAAGGACGAAGGCAAGGAACAGCTCGCTCGCGACAATCAGTTGCGCATGGGCTTGCAGATGGTAAAGAGTTTGCCTAAAATTCAGGAAATCAAATCCNCCAAATAAANGCGAATAAACATACGCTATAAATAAAAAGGATGGTTTTATGCGCGCCATAGGATGTATCGGATGCGGCAATATGGGTTCCGCGCTCTTGCGCGGCATGGCCGAAAAACTGGACANAAAAGAAACGCGCCTTCTCTGTTTCGACGTCAACGCCGCGAAGACTAAAGCGGCGGNNGCCTTTGGATGCGAAACGNCGAAAGACGCGAAGGAGCTGGTTTCCCAATCCGATATNCTGATNCTNGCCGTAAAACCCGCTCAAATGCCCGCTTTGCTTGACGAAATAGCCGCGAGCCTAAAAAAGGACTCCCTCGTGGTATCTATAGCGGCAGGATTCNGCCTTCAACGAATCAGACTTCAAATTGGCTTAAACAATGTCCTCGCCCGTTGTATGCCTACGATTACCGCCGCCGTCGATTGCGGCGTGTTTGCCCTGTCTTTTGATCCGGTAAATCTTACTGCCAAGGCCAAAGAGGAGATTGAGTCCCTTTTCGGCGCCTTGGGCAAATGTCTCGCGCTTGACGAGACTCGATTGAACGCGTTCGCGGCTTATATGGGGGCCGCCCCCGCCTATATTTTCGAGTTCGCGCATGGACTGGCCCAGGCTGGCCTGACTCTCGGTTTTTCGGGAGAAGACAATAGAGCCATGATTGTCGAATTGCTTCAGGGTTGCGCGGCTCTCGCAAAAAAAGACGGCAAGACTTTCATGCAGTCCAGAGACGAAGTTTGCTCTCCGGGAGGACTCACCATCGCGGGCGTCAATGTCCTCGATCGGGCCGGTCTCGCCGGGCTGATTGTGGAATGCGTCCTCGCGGCCGAGCGTCGGGGCAGGGAAATGGAAGACGAAAACAAGAAATAAAGACAATAGCGATAAAGCAAAAAGGCTCCCCAAAAGGGAGCCTTTTTTGTTTGGCCTTAACTCTTAACACCCTATAAAGCGACGGGAGCGTTTGCCCAGAAGCTTTTTTAGCGGAGCGAAAAGGCAAATAGTCAAAGCGCAGAAAGCGATCGAGATTAGCCAGCTAAACGCGAACAGAGTCCAGAATTGGAAGGGAACGAAAAAGCTGGCGACCGCGGGAGTCAGGAGAAGAAAAATCAAGAATTGCTGAAAGAAGAAAATTGTAAAGGAATATTTCGCCAATACATTCAATACAGATTTCGAGAGAGCGCGGCCATGATCGCGCAACCAGAGGAAGCACCAGAGAAAGAGAGGACAGAGCGCCAATTTCGCCAGGACGACAAAAGCGGGAGGATCGCAGAATCGAATATCCCAGCGCGGAAAATTGCGCTCGAGCGCGAAACGCGTAGGAGCGAGCAGGGAGGCGTAGAGAATGAGAACAAAGAGAATTCCCCATTTGATATTCGGCGAAATCGCTTTGAACGCTTCGTAATTTTTGGCGCAGAACAATCCGAGAATGTAGGCGGGGAGATAATAAACGCAGGCCAGAAGCGGATTTGTAAAATGTCTGCCAAACGCGACGGAAAACGCGAGAGAAAGAAGAAAAACGACAACGCCGACTCGCGTCGAAGACTCGATGAGCGAAATGAAAAACGGGGAGCCCAGAAAGACGCAGAAGATAAAGGGAACGTACCAGAACGACCAATAAAAAAATGTTCCCAATACGAAATCGACAGAAATTTCCTGAGGGAGGAAGAGAAGTCGAACAGCGCCCAGCGCGACTACAAAAATCATATAAGGAGAGACGACCTTTTTGAACTTGTCGCGGACAAATAGCCCGTAAACAAAACCGCGCCTATAAAAAACCGCGTAGAATAAAAATCCCGAAATGAAAACGAAAAACCATGTGCCGCCCGGAGCGAAGAGAATACGAAAATAATTAAATATATATTCCCAGGAAGTCGACGCCGCCTGTCCGGGATAATTGGTTATTATTTCCTGAATATGCCCAAAGATAATGGAAAAGATGGCGAAGCCCCGGAAGAGGGCCAGTTCTGGATAGTATTCTTTTTGGGAAGTCATACGAGAAAAAGGGCGCCCTTCGCGGACGCCCTGAAATTCATGGTGGGCCTACCAGGATTCGAACCTGGGACCTGCCGGTTATGAGCCGGACGCTCTAACCAACTGAGCTATGGGCCCGCGAGAATCCTTTTATGTTAATTTCAGCGGCTCGTCAATAGATGAGTGACATCCTCCCCGCCATCAATGGCGGAGCTTCCTAGCTGTAGCGGCTCAAAGAGCCGCGTCATAGGCGGGTTCCTGCTTCAACGCGGACGCTCGAGCCCTTTCCGCTCCACAGGCTGACACGACATGCCCTGCCGCCAGAATATTCAATGCGGCGTTATGATCCGCATTAGCTTCAAATCCACAGGCCATGCACTTGAATTTAGCCTGTGTTTTTCTGTTTTCTTTGGAAATGTGCCCGCATTGGCTACATCTTTGACTTGTATATTGCGGAGCGATGCGAATTAGGCAACCGCCAAGCCAGCCTAGTTTGTATTCAAGTTGACGCGCAAATTCACCCCAACCCTGATCCAGAATGGACTTGTTCAGTCCGCTTTTTGCTTTAACATTACGTCCTGGATTTTCCATTGTACCGGATGCGGACGAAGACATGTTCTTTACCTGCAAATCTTCCACAACAACTAAAGCGTGGCTTTTGCTTATGGTTGATGTTGCCTTGTGCAGAAAATCATGTCTTATATCCGCGAGCTTCCTGTGAAGTTTCTGAATCCTAAATTTAATCTTTTTCCAGTTGGAGGAGAATTTGGCTTTCTTTGCCAATTGGCGTTGAAGTCTGGCAAGTTTGCCGGAATATTTCCTGAACGTATTTAATGGCGCAAGATATGACCCATCTGACAATGACGCGAAATGAGCAACGCCAAGATCAATACCGACTTCTGATAGGGACTGGTGAACGGGTTCAGCAACTACCCTTTCCGTCTGAATGGAAACATACCAT
>JAAUYY010000046.1 GCA_014804865.1 Desulfovibrio sp. | reverse complement strand
CCCTTATTTGGGCTATACGCGCTCGCGAACCCTCCCCGCAAGTTTTTTCTTTTCTACTTCGCTTCCGCCTCCTAAACAGGTAGATTGACGACGCCTCGTTCTAAAATCGGTATTTAAAAATATTTGCAAATTATGTGTTATACGTTACAATATATTAATCTGATCGAGCGTCGTTTTTTTTAATTCAACATTTGGGAGGAAAAATGAAAATTGCCTATTGGAGCGATTACGCTTGTCCGTATTGCTATATCGCGGAAGCGCGGTTATTCGCCGCTCTGCGCGAGCTTGGACTGGAGGCCTCCGTAGAGCTCGAACCGCGGGCTTTCGAGCTCGATCCCGGGGCCTCGAAGGTGGTTCAATCCGATACTTTAACTAGATTCGCGCGGAAATATCGCCTTTCCGAAACCGAAGCCCAGGCGCAAATCGATCATATCTCCCATTTGGGACGAGAAGCGGGGCTTGATTTTCGCTACGCGACGACGCGCTACACGAATACTTTCGACGCGCACAGGCTTATGAAACTGGCGCTTTCGACCGGCGACAAGGAGATCGCGAAAAAAACGAACAAACTTCTTTTCGACGCTTACTTTACAAAAAATCTCGAACTTGCCGATCACAAGGTTTTGCTCGATGTAGGACGCGCGGCTGGGCTCGACGAAAAGGCCGTCCGCGAAGTTCTGGATTCCGATCGCTTTGGCCAGGAAGTCAGACGCGACGAAAGAGAAGCCGCGGAGCTCGGCGTAAGGGGCGTCCCTTTCTTCGTCTTTCCGGGCGGAGTCACGATCCCGGGCGCCATTTCCCAGGCCGATTTCGCGGCTTTGCTAAAGCGACAGGCAATGGCGGGAGTCGGCGCCCAGTGCGGCCCGGACGGATGCGCCTGGAATGGCGGAAAATAATTTTAAATTTTTATTCTTTCAGGGGAGGACAAAAGTCAATTAATTATTTAAAAATGAAAAAATTTAAGCGGAGTCGGTCTCTCGCCGACTCGAGGGAGACGCCGTGGCCTTCTGGAAAGACTTGCGCCAATTCTTGATTTGCGGATCTCGCGCTTACGCGCGCTGGGATCTGGAAGTGTCCTCCAATATCCTAAAACGCCGCCGGAAGCTCCTCTTTATTTTGGCGCTTTCCTTGCCCGTCTTGTATTTCGCCGCGGGCTTCGCGTTCGACGGCCCGGCGACGCTTGGCGGAAATACCGCCTACGCGCCGGCTTTTTACACGTTGAATATCTTTCTCGCGGCCATAGCGGTAGGTTTTATCGCCGGATTGATCACAGGATGCATCGGCGCCGGAGGAGGCTTCATTATTACGCCCGCGCTTATGGCCGTAGGCGTAAAAGGGATCCTGGCGGTCGGAACGGATCTGTTTCATGTCTTCGCGAAAGCCATCATGGGCACGTCCATTCACCGCAAATTGGGCAACGTGTCGGTCAAGCTCGCCATCGCTTTCCTCGGAGGCTCCCTGCTCGGCACAATCGTCGGCGGAGCTTTGAACAAGGGGCTCTACGACGCGGATCCCCTGCTCTCGGAATTGTTCATCAGTTCCATTTACGCGGTCTTGCTGGGCTTTCTCGGCTTTTACGCTCTCTGGGATTTTCTCCATTCCCGCAAAAGCCCGGAGGCCGCGAGCGANGCCGAGCCCGGTNGTCTGGCTTCCGCGGCGCAAAAGCTGAAAATCCCGCCAATGATTGCGTTCGATGAAAAGCTGACTCCTGGCGGCAGGCGCATATCGGCGTGGGTCGTCGGCGCGGGCGGCGTNATCGTCGGCTTCCTGGCCGCGATCATGGGCGTCGGCGGAGGTTTTGTAACTTTCCCGATGTTCGTTTACGGCTTTGGCGTTTCGGCGATGACAACCGTCGGCACAGATATATTCCAGATTATCTTCACNGCCGGCTTCGCCGCGATTGGNCAGTACGCCATCTATGGCTTTGTGTTCTATACGCTCGCGATCGGCATGTTGCTTGGCTCCCTGCTTGGCATTCAGATCGGAGCTTTGACGACCACTGTGGTCAGCGGCATGGAAATACGCGGCTTTTACGCCATTTCCATACTTTCCGGCTTCATCAACCGCGCGGCCGTTCTGCCGAAGCGTTTAAACGAGCTGGAATACACGAACTGGCCATCCGGAATCGTCGACTTCATCGAGCAGGCTGGCAATATAATCTTCTGGGTAGTTGTCGGCGTTTTTGGCCTATGGGTTTGCTTTAAATTCTTCGCGAATCTGAAAAANCTGCATAACGGAGGCGCGGAATGCTAATCGCCAATAAAAAGGAATTCTTCAAGGGCTTCCTGCTTCTCGCTTCTTTCGTTGTCATGTTCGCGCTCATCATGGCGCCTGTTTTTAAGGATTCCGAAGGCAATCCTCAAACCGGGCTCGAATACGCGGACAATATTTTCAACTCTCTCTCCAAAGGCTCTTCCTATTTCATTCCCGAAATCAGGGAAGGAATAAAGCCAGTCATGGACAAAGAGATAAACGTTGAGATAGGCGTAGCCGACCGAAGCCTCGCCCCTCTGGCTCTGGACATTCTCCGCCAAAGCGGCGTAAAGGCCGACGAGTCGTCCGACGGCAAGATCGAGATCAGCGGCAAACTCGGCGCCCTCTTCGCGCGGGCGATCGAGGTCTCCGATTTGCTCTATCACAACAATGGATCGGCAGTCAGCGAATTATATGACGAAAATTCTCCGACGACTGTCGCCCGAGTCTGGTGGGACATTCTCGCGCCCATGGTGAAAATCTTCCAGAAGAAAAACGAGCTCGCGGCGGCGAACGCGACGGATCTGGTCATTCGCAAAGGCATCGAGCCTGGCAATAACTTTTATGGCATCCAGCCTATCAAAGTGCTGGATCATATTCCTTTGATTACTTTTCTACTCGCTTTTTATGTCATATACGCCATCTGGTACGGTTTCGGAATTTACGGAATCTTCGGNGGGCTGGGACTGACTGGAGCGAAAAAAGATTGATAAAGACGCGCGTTTCGCGCGGAGGATATATTCATGATTCAAAAAGTCGAAGTGGCGGACGTTTTCGCCGAAAACGCCTATTTTTATATAGACAAGCAAACTGGACAGGGCTTTCTTATCGATCCCGGGGCGGAAGCGGAGANGTTGTACGACATCATAAAACGCGAAAATCTCGACATTCGCGCCATCCTGCTTACGCACGGGCATTTCGATCACACGGGAGCGGTAAAACAGCTGTCCGAGACTCTCGGCNTTCCCTATTACATTTCCCCTCCGGGACAAGAATATCTGACGAATCCGCAACTCAACTTAAGCGAGGAGTGCGGTCGNTACGTCGTCCTGCCCGACGCCAAATTTTTCAGGGACGGCGACTTCATTTCCCTGCCGGACAATCCCCAGTTTGGATTGAAGGTCATCGCGACGCCAGGGCATACTCCGGATTCTGTAACTTTTTACAGCGCCGACGAAAACGCGGCCTTTGTGGGCGACGCGATCTTCAGAGGCTCTCCGGGAACGTCGCAATTTCCTGGCGGCGATCAAAGGGAGCTTTACGCGAGCATCATGAACAAGATTCTGACCTTGCCCAACGATACGATCCTNTATTCGGGACATACGGGGCCGACTAGCGTCGGCGAAGAGAAACCGAATTATCTGGGATAAGGTTCCAAACCGGGCGGGGCGCGATCGACGCCCCGCTCCATATTTTAAAAGGAGAAAAAATGACAAGGGACGTAAAGGAGACCTTGCTTGATCGGCGAAGCGTCCGCAGATACAAGCGCGAACCCATAAGCGACGAGGATCTGGCCTTTATCCGCGAGGCGATTCGCANTACGCCGACAAGTTATAACGGTCAGCAATTTTCGGTCATCGAAGTAACCGATCNGGCTATCAAGGAAGAACTCGCCGAAATAATCGGCCAGAAACAGCTTAAGACGGCCGCTATCGATATGCTTTTCTTAAGCGATTATAACAAGATACGAGTCGCGGCGGAGGCCAGGAATCTGCCTTATCCACCCTTTCAGGACACTGTCGACGGACTTATTGTGGGAACGCTGGACGCGGGCCTGGCCATGATGAGCGCCATTGTGGCGGCCAACTCTCGCGGGTTAGGTTGCTGTCCCATCGGCTACGCCCGAACCGTCGATCCGCGCAAGGTCTCGGACTTGCTCGCCCTTCCCCAGGGCGTTTACCTCGTCTGCGCGCTGTCTCTCGGCGTTCCCAGCGAGACTCCTGATCTCAAGCCCAAACAGCCCGAGGATCTGATTTTCTTTCGCGATAGATACGGCGAGGAGGATCTGTCCAAAAAATTNCTCGAATACGACAAGGAAATAATCAAATATCACGAAACGCGCTCGACGAACAACTCGAGCGAAGACTGGATAGGTCAAATGCTGGTCTATTATCGCGAAGGATTGGGCTACGATATGCNCGCCGCCCTNAAAGAGAGAGGCTACGCTCTAAAGAAATAGGCGAATCGGGAGCGACGCCCCGATTCGCCTCGCCTCGTCAAATCCTTTGGGGAANAGTTCGCGGCGCGTGGCTCGACGCGCCAAGAGCTCCCCCTGATTTTTCTATTTCTTCTCCGTAGGCACCACGGCGCCCTCGTATTTGTTGCGCATGAACTCCGCTATGCGCGGGCTGGTCAGAGCCTCGTAAAGCGCGATCAGGGACGGCTTTTTCGCGTCCTTTTCCTGAACGGCGAGCACGTTGCCGTAAGTGGCGGCCGCCAGGGAATTGGCGGCTTCGGCGGCGAGAGCGTCCGCTACCTTGAGCCCGCCGAGAATGGCGTAATTGCCGTTGATTACGGCCAAATCCACGTCGGGCAAAGCGCGGACGAGTTGAGGCGCCTCAATTTCCTCAATATTTAGCTCGAACGGGTTTTCGCTTATATCGCGGGTCGTCGCCGCAAGTCCGGCGTCCGGGCGCAAGGTGATCAATCCCTGTTGCTGAAGAAGATGCAGGGCTCGCCCTTCGTTCGTCGCGTCGTTGGGCACGGCCACGACGGCTCCTTTCTTGATTTGCGTCAAATCCCTGGTCTTTCCGGCGTAAATGCCAAAGGGCTCGTAATGCACGGCGCCCATGGAAGCCAGTTTCGTGCCTTTCTGCTTGTTGAAGTCCTCCAGATACGGGCCGTGCTGAAAATAATTGGCGTCGAGATCGCCGTTATCGAGCGCCATATTGGGTTGCACGTAGTCCGAATAATCGACTATTTCAAGGACGATGCCTTGAGGTTCGAGGATTCGCGCGGCTTCGGCCAAAATTTCGGCGTGCGGCGTCGGCGACGCTCCTACCCTCAAAGTTTCCGCGGCCCGCGCTCCAGCCGAGATTGANAAAAGACCAAGAGCCGCGAGTAAAACAAGAAGTTTTTTCATATTCGCTCCCCGAATGTTGAAGTTTATAGTCGAGCGACGCCTAGCGNTTGTCGCAACGCCGCGTAGCCCAATTGCCCAGGGACTGAAAAATCTGGACGATAATGATCAGCAAAATTACGGTTACGATCATGATGTCCGTCTGATAGCGATTATAGCCGTACATGATGGCCAACTTGCCCAGCCCGCCGCCGCCGACGGCTCCGGCCATGGCGGAATAACCGAGAATGGTGATCGCCGCGACCGCGCTGCCATTAATCAGCGAAGGCANAGCCTCCGGGATGAGCGCGCGCGAGATGATCTGCCAGGTCGTCGCTCCCATGCTCTGGGCCGCCTCGATTACGCCCCGATCGACTTCCTGCAACGAAGCCTCGACGAGACGCGCCACGAAAGGCGCTGCCGACAGCACAAGAGGAACGATTGTCGCGTTGTTGCCAATGGTCGTGCCGACTACGAAACGCGTAAACGGAATAACCGCGATCATCAAGATCAAAAACGGAAAAGAGCGCGTAAGATTGACTATGACGTCGAGAACAGAATAAACGGAGCGACGGGGCGTTATCCCGCCCGGGCGCGTTATCGCCAAAATTACGCCCATGGCTATGCCAAAAACGTAGGAGAAAAATGTCGCGACGATTGTCATATAGANTGTGTCCCACGTCCCTACGGCGAGCATCATAATCGTCTTTTCGTCAAACATTTTTCAATTCCTCCAANACGAGGTCATGGGCCTTGGCGTAAGCCAGTATTCTTTCTCTCGATTTCGGATCCTCCGGCAACTCGAGCGCCATCTGCCCGACTGCCTGACCGTTGATGTCGCGCGTGTCCGCGTAGAGAATATTCACGGGACAGCCGCAGTTCAAAACGATATTCGAAACTACGGGTTCGAAAGACGACCGACCGTTGAAAATAAGTCTATAGACATTTTTGACATCAAGACTGCGCAGAGCCTCGGGCAGCACAAGATTTCTGGCCGCGTCTGTCTTTGGATGAAAAAACACTTCCTCGGTCGAGCCTTCCTCTATGATCACGCCTTTGGAAATAATCGCCACATGATTGCAGATCTTGTCGATAACGCTCATTTCGTGAGTAATGACGACCGCGGTGATCCCCATCTTTACATTAATCTCTTTTATCAGGGCGAGAATGGAGTCGGTCGTCGCCGGATCAAGGGCTGACGTGGCCTCGTCGCAGAGCAGGATCGCCGGATTTGTAGCCAGGGCGCGGGCGATGGCGACGCGCTGTTTCTGACCGCCCGACAGTTGCGAGGGATAGGCGTCTTTTCTGGAAGCCAATCCGACCAATTCGAGCAATTCGAGCGAACGGTCTGTCGATTCCTTCTTGCTCTTTCCGGCCAGTTCCAGGGGAAAGCGGACGTTCTCAAGCGCGGTTCTCTGCATGAGCAAGTTAAACTGCTGAAAAATCATGCCCATCGATCGGCGAACTACGCGCAAGGCGGAGGGCGAAAGAAGACAAATGTCCTCGCCCTCAAAAAAAACAGAGCCCGACGTAGGGCGCTCAAGGAGATTAATGCAACGCACCAGCGTCGATTTTCCCGCGCCGCTTTTGCCGATAATGCCAAAAATATCGCCCTTGTCGATATCAAGGTTAATTTCCGCCAGGGCGGTAATTTCCTTGCCTTTTATATCGAAGGTTTTGCGCAGGTTGACTAGCCTTATTATGGGATCGCCTTTCATATCCAATCCTGTATGGCCGAACGCGACTTTATGGCAAATTTGACTTGAAATGATCCGACGGCGAAGAGCGCGGCGCGTCGCTAACCAAACGCCGCGAATCGCGAGTTCGTCCGCGGCTTTTCGCGG
>JAAUYY010000045.1 GCA_014804865.1 Desulfovibrio sp. | reverse complement strand
CGAAAGATCGGAAGCGAGCGCCTCCGGGGCGTTGACGTAAACGTTGCGGTGCATACTGCCGAAGCGGGCGAATTCCGCGTTTTCCATGCCGGGCACAAGCCTGAATATTCTTTCTTGCTCCGGTCGCAATAACTTGGTCTGGCACCCCACTAGATTGCAGGCGGAAAGATTGTTCGTCTCCGGTCGAAGTTGCAAAACGGCCCAGGGTCTGCGCCCGGTGGCCGGATCGATCAGCCCGACTGGTTTAAGCGGCCCGTGCGCCAAGGTTTCCGCTCCGCGTTTGGCGAGAGCCTCTATGGGCATACATCCTTCGAAATGCTTTTCGTCCTCGAACTCCCTCGCCGCGAACGTCTTTCCCCCGACAAGAGCCTCGACGAATCTCTCGTATTCTTCCCTGTTCATCGGCGCGTTCAAATAATCCCCCTCCCCGTCGTCGTAGCGGGAAGCGCGGAAAATTTTGCCGCGATCCAGGGATTCGCTCCAGACTATGGGCGCTATCGCGTCGTAGAAATAGCAATGCTCCTTGCCCGCGACCCGGGCTATTGATTCGACCAGGGCCGCGTCGCCCATGGGGCCGCAAGCGACAATAATTCCCTTTTCGCCTTTTTCCCTTAGCTCTTCGTCGTCCAGACTTTCAATTTTCTTGCGAACAAGAGTTATATTCGCCGCGGCCATAATCTCGCGAGTTAGATTTTCCGAGAACGCCTCGCGATCGACGGCCAGGGATTTGCCCGCGGGAACGCGCGCCATGTCCGCGGCCTTCATCATGAAACTGCCCAGAAGACGCGCCTCCCGTTTCAAAAGTCCCGGCCCGCTCTCAAGGATATCGGAGCGCAGGGAGTTGGAGCAGACCAACTCGGCCAGAGAATCGCTGGCATGCGCCGCCGAGCGATAATCTGGCTTCTGTTCGAACAAGGTTGTCTGTATTCCCAGACGATTTAAGGTCAGGGCGCATTCAGCGCCGGCCAGGCCCGCTCCGATTATGGCGTATCGACTCTTTCCCATCTTCTATTTCATCCGTTCGCGCTTTTTTCGCTCGGCGGGATCTGGGCGTCTGATCGTCCATTCCCGTTATTTCGTTGACAGAAATATGGTTTTATTTAATTTAAAAGAATGCTGTTTGGCAAATACCAAATCGTAATTTTCAGAGACGGAAAGAGCGGCAGCCGCAATCTTTTTCTCCGCGGCTGGGCCTTGATCGTCTTCTTTCTAATCATCTGCGCGATTATCGCCTGCAATGTCTGGCTCTGGAACAAATGGATCGATGATCGCGGTCTGGAGACAAAACTTGAAAACGCCCAGCGTCTGGTCGATGATCAAAAGAGACAAACGCAGAGCCTCGCGGAAAAACTTAATCTTTTGAGCCAGGACGTGGAGCGCGTAAAAAATTTCGATTCCAAATTGCGCCTCATGATGAATATGGAAAAGGACGCGGAGACGGGCGACGGCACTGGCGATTTTACCCGCGCTTATTTGCCCTTGCATAGACAGGAACTGGCCGTCAGAAAGATGCAGGANTTCATAGATTCCCTCTCGCGAACGGCGCGACTGGAGGAAGTCCGGCAACAGGATCTCTTGCGCGCTCTTCGCTCGAATCGTTCNGTCCTGTCGACCACGCCGTCGATCTGGCCGGTCAACGGCTTTATTTCCTCAAGTTTTGGCGCTCGTCTCTCGCCTTTTGGCGGGGGCGGTCAATTTCACAAGGGCCTCGACATTGGCGCTAGAATCGGAACGCCGATCGTCGCTCCGGCCGACGGAACAGTGCTCAAGGCCGGCGTCGACGGAGCCTACGGCATAGCGGTCGACCTCGACCACGGCGGCGGGATCGGCACAAAGTTCGCCCATATGCAAAGAGCGGCCGTCAAACCGGGCCAATGGGTGCGCCGCGGCGAGATTCTTGGTTATGTCGGCATGACCGGTCGAGCCACGGGGCCGCACCTGCACTACGAGGTCAGATTAAACGGCGTTCCCGTCAATCCCATGCGCTATATCCTTGAATAAACGAGCTAGTTGGCGCGTAGCCACTTGAACCGGATCGCCTAAAGGATTACCATTTTCGCGGGNCGTCGCTCAAGACCAGTTTGGAGCCGGTTCCTGAAGCGGCGCGTCGCTTTGTCGATAGCCGCGACGCCCGAGATTCTCGCGCGCTTTATTATGGACAATTTTTCGCGATTTTCGCGAAGAAACTTTGTCGCGCGCAATAAATTTTTAACATGGAGAAGATAAGATGGCGAAGACGGGCGATCTTTCCATGATTCTCAAATTGCTGGCCGGACTGGTCATCGGCGCCTTGCTGGGCTTTGTGGTCAACGAGCCCGTGATGGTCGTCGTCGCGTCCATTCGGCATATCCTTGGACAAATTATCTTTTTCCTCGTCCCTCTCGTCATAGTGGGTTTCATTACGCCCGCGATTGTTCGACTAGGACAAAACGCGAGCAAAATTCTTATTTTCGCCGTCGCCCTGGCCTATTGCTCTTCCGTCGGCGCGGCTCTTTTCTCAATGTGTTCCGGGTATCTGGTAATTCCGCATCTATCCATCGCGACAGAAACGGAAAGCCTGCGCAAACTCCCGGAAATGGTTTTCAGACTGGATATTCCGCCCTTATTTAGCGTCATGAGCGCCCTCATAACCGCGCTTTTCCTCGGTCTGGGAATAGCCTGGACTAAAGCGCAAACCTTGTCGAACCTGTTTTCGGAATTTGAGAAAGTAGTAAGCTGGCTGGTTACCAAAATATTGATCCCGCTTCTGCCCTATTTTGTCGGTTGCTGTTTCATGGGGCTAGCCTATGAAGGCAGTCTCACTCGCCATCTACCCATATTCGTGACAATGGTCGTTTTGGTCATTTGCGGGCAATTTATCTGGTTAGCCCTGCTCTATTCCATCGGCGGTCTCGTCTCCGGGCGAAATCCTTCGCAGGTCTTCCGCTATTATGTCCCAGCCTATTTGACAGCCGTGGGAACCATGTCAAGCGCGGCCACGTTGCCCGTGGCGCTCGGATGCGCGAGAAAATCGCCGGTTCTTAGCTCGACAATGGTCGAATTTATGGTTCCCCTGGGCGCGACGGTGCATCTCTGCGGCTCGGTGCTTACGGAAACATTTTTTATTATGACCATAAGCCTGATGCTCTACGGAACGCTCCCAACCCTGGGCACCATGATCCTTTTCTGCTTCCTGTTAGGCATATTCGCCGTGGGCGCCCCCGGCGTTCCCGGCGGCACAGTAGTCGCCTCCCTTGGCATTGTTACCAGCGTGATCGGCTTTGACCAAACAGGCATAGGATTGCTCATCGCGATCTTCGCGTTGCAGGACAGCTTCGGCACGGCGTGCAACGTAACCGGCGACGGCGCTTTGACCCTTATTCTCGAGGGAGTCTTTAATAGGCATGAACAACTTGGCCCACTGCAAAATGGCGGAAACAAAGTATGAGCCATAACGCGATTCTCGAACTCTTGCGCCAGGAGGTAGTTCCGGCGATCGGTTGCACCGAGCCCATAGCGGTCGCCCTGACTTGCGCTCGCGCGGCGGAACTACTCGGCGAGGAGCCCGAAACTCTCGATGTCGAAGCGAGCGCCAATCTTTTAAAAAACGGGATGGGCGTTATTGTGCCCGGAACGGGTCAAGCGGGATTGCAAATCGCCGCGGCTGTCGGGGCGCTCGGCGGTCAGAGCAAGCTCGGCCTGGAATGTCTGCGCGATCTGGATCCAAATCAAGTCGAAAAAGCGAGAGAAATGCTCGAGCAAGGACGCGTGAACTTGAGCGTCGCGGACAACGATCTCCTGCTCTACTGCAAGGCTACGGCGAGAGCGGGCGACAAAAGCGGCGCCGCGGAATTGCGCGATTCGCACGCGAACCTAACGCGAGCATGGAAAAACGGCGAGCTTGTTTTTGAAAAAGAAGGCGAAGCTGTCGGTTCCGCAATCTCCGACGAAGAATGGCCGCTCACATTCCAGCGCGTTTACGATTTCGCCGATTCGGCGCCATTGGAAGACATCGAGTTTATCCTCGAAGCCGCGCGCATGAACCGGAATGTGGCCGAAGAAGGCTTGAAGACCCAGTACGGACTGGCGGTCGGCAAGAATATGGCCGCCCAAATGGAGCGAAAAATTTTGGCCGACGACGCGCCCACTTTCGCGGTTAAGCTCACGGCCGCGGCCGCGGACGCCCGTATGGCGGGAGTCATGATGCCCGTCATGAGCAATTCGGGCAGCGGCAATCAAGGCATCACCTGCACGATGCCCGTCGTGGCCTACGCCATACGCCTGAACAAAAACGACGAGGAACTCGCCCGCGCGCTAATTTTAAGTCATCTGACCTCCATTCATATCAAGCGCCATCTTGGGCGCCTTTCCGCCCATTGCGGAGCCATGGTCGCCGCGACGGCGGCAGCCTGCGGCATCGCCCGACTTCTTGGCGGCGGCGAAAAGGAACTCGAAATGACCGTGCGCAACATGGTTGGCAACGTCGCCGGAATGATTTGCGACGGCGCGAAAAGCTCCTGCGCCCTGAAGGTCGCCTCGGCCGTGAACGCCGGTATCCAGGCCGCCATGCTCGCCCTCGAGGGGCGCGCCGTAACCGGCGACGAAGGAATTGTCTCGGAGGACATCGAAGCCTGTATCGCGAATCTCGGTCGCCTCGGTTCGACCGGTATGCGCGAGACCGATAAGGTGATACTCGATATAATGTTGCACAAGAAGAAGAAATGATTTTTATAATATAATGACCGCGTCGTCCGTAGCAAGGCGAGCGAGTAAATATCCTTTTCCGCGCGGCTTTTAGCCGCGCTTTTTTATTCCCGCTTTGTTTTGCGACAAGAACTTCTCGGTATTCCCGCTTTTCGGCGCCTTCGCGTTTCCAAAAAGTTTCAGGCGCGAATTTTTTTTGGGAATCGTCACCCTGAAAATCGGGTCAATTTCCGCGTTGGAGCGGAGGGATTTAACGTTTGCCCGCTTCGCAANCGGCCCTTTTCGCCTGATCGNGACATTGTTGCCAACCCCGCGGCATTGATATAAAATTTTAATTNAAACAAACGACCTTTAGCGCGAACAATCTCTACAATTTTTCGCTTNTATCGATTNCTGTTTACGAGCCGTCGCGACGCGGCGAGAAGGAGAATATATGGGAACGCCAATTCTTGAAAAAATCAGTTTGATTCCTGGCAAGACCAGCAAGATGATTCTGGACGCGCCAAAAATTGCGGCGAAGGCTAAACCCGGGCATTTCGTCATGCTGCGCATGGACGCCGCGGGCGAGAGAATACCCCTGACCATCGCCGACGCCGAGCCGGAGAAAGGACGGATTACGATTGTCTATCTCGTGCTTGGCAAGAGCACGGCGCTTCTTGAGGCGCTAAATAAAGGGGACGAAATTCTCGACGTCTGCGGTCCGCTCGGCAGGCCAACGAAAATTGAAAAAAAGGGAACGGTAATTTGCGTCGGCGGCGGCACGGGAATCGCGGCCATGCACCATATCGCCAAAGGTCATTCTCGCGTTGGCAATCATGTGGTCGGAGTCATAGGCGCGCGCAGCAAGGATCTATTGCTTTTTGAAGACGAGTTGCGCTCTTTCGTCGACGAGCTACTGATCAGCACAGACGACGGCAGTTACGGCGAAAAAGGTCTTGTTACCAAATTGCTCAAGGATCGGCTGGAAAAGGACAAAAGCGTGACCGAGGTAGTAGCCGTCGGCCCTGTGCCCATGATGGAAGCGGTCGCCGCCACTTGCAAGGAATTTGATATGCCTGTGACGGTCAGCCTGAATCCTATCATGGTCGACGGGATCGGAATGTGCGGCGCCTGCCGGGTGAGCGTTGACGGCAAGACAAAATTCGCTTGCGTCGACGGCCCGGAATTCGACGGACATAAAGTCGATTTCGCAGAGCTTCGGCGGCGTCTCGGAGCGTTCAAAAATCAGGAAAAAATTTCCTTTGACAAGTATCTGGAGGGTGTGTCCGATGGAAAATAAGAAGCCCGCGAAGAAACTGGCCGAGCGCGTGCCAATGCCCTGCCAGCCGCCAAAGGTCAGAGCTCATAATTTCGACGAGGTCGCCTTGGGCTATACCGGCGAGATGGCCATGGAAGAGGCTAGCCGCTGTCTGCAATGCAAGAATCCCCCATGCGTTACCGGCTGTCCGGTCGAGGTTCCCATAAAAGATTTTATTCATCAGCTCGCCGCCGGAAATGTCGAGGAAGCGTACAGGATAATCAAGACGACGAACAGCCTGCCCGCCGTCTGCGGGCGCGTCTGTCCGCAAGAGAATCAATGCGAGGGCAAGTGCGTCCTAAACAGGAAAGATCGCCCAATCGCCATTGGTCGTCTCGAGAGATTCGCGGCGGACAGCAATTTGCGCGATCATCGGACGATGCCTGAAAATATCCGTCCCAATCTCTCCGAAAACGCCCCAAAGGTCGCTTGCATTGGATCGGGCCCGAGTTCTCTCACNTGCGCGGGAGTCTGCGCGGCGGCGGGCTTGAAAGTCGACGTATACGAGGCGCTTCACGAGGCTGGCGGAGTGCTAATTTACGGCATCCCCTCCTTCCGTTTGCCGAAGGAAGTGGTCGCGACCGAAATTAATGGTCTTCATGATCTTGGCGTCGATTTCTGTCTCAATCATGTCGGCGGTCGCACCATAGAAATAAAAGATCTGCTCAAAGAATATTCCGCCGTGTTCGTCGGCGTGGGCGCAGGTCTACCCATTTTCCTTGGCATCCCCGGCGAAAACCTGGTCGGAGTATTTTCCGCGAACGAATTTCTCACCCGCGTCAACCTTGGTCGCTCCTATAATTTCCCCGAACAGGACACGCCGAGCTTCCTTGGCAAGCGCGCCACTGTTTTCGGCGCGGGAAACGTCGCCATGGACGCTGCGCGCACCGCGCTTCGGATGGGCGCCGAGTCGGTTCATATCGTCTATAGACGAACGCGCGCGGAGATGCCCGCGAGAAAGGAAGAAATAGAGCACGCCGAAGAGGANGGAGTCCAGTTCGCCATGCTCTCCGCTCCAATTCGCTTTAATGGCGACGAACAGTCGCGCTTAAAGTCCGTTACNTTGCAGAAAATGGAACTTGGCGAACCGGACGCTTCGGGACGGCGCCGTCCTGTGCCGATTGAAGGGGAGGTTTACGATCTTCCCACAGATCTCGCGATCGTCGCTCTCGGCACAAGATCCAATCCCATCCTGCTCGACGCAACTCCCGATTTAAAGCTCAATAAATGGGGCTACATCGAAGTCGACGAAAATACAGGCGAAACGTCTATCCCCAATGTCTTCGCCGGAGGCGATATCGTAACCGGCGCGGCCACCGTAATTTTGGCGATGGGCGCGGGGCGNGTAGCCGGTCGCGAAATAGTCAAACGTCTAAAAAAAGAAGAAAAGGCTAATTAATATTTTCGCGGCAAGATAGCGAAAAAATCGACAAAAAGCGGGAGAGTCCATTCTCTCCCGCGAGTTTTTTAATTTATCGATATTGCCATGATTCAAGCTGATCTTCATCTTCATACGNTATACTCTCACGGCGCCAACACTCCTTTCGAAATGTTTGCCGCGGCTAAAGCGCGAGGGCTTTCGATCATTGGATTTAGCGAACACTCTCCCAGGCCGGAAGGATTTAATTATCGTCGCGAATATCGGGATCAGCTTCGCGCTCAT
Organism: Desulfovibrio sp.; assembly: GCA_014804865.1. The sequence continues at coordinate 5,840 of JAAUYY010000045.1, read as the reverse complement.
CTCGACGATTATGTAACAGAGGTTTTGACGCTAAAAAAAGCGGACGATTCCTGTCGCGTTCTTTTTGGCATGGAGATTGACTGGCTCGCTGGNGAGCGGGATTTTACGTCGAGATCTTGCGCGGCCTACGACTTCGANTATCTGATCGGAAGCGTGCATTTTATAGATCGCTGGGGCTTTGACGACGGCGACGAACCTTGGCGCGAAGCTTCTCAAGAGCGTTGCGAAGAATGGTATCGCGCTTATTTCGAGGCTTGGATCGACATGATTGAATCTGGCCTCTTCAATATCGCCGCTCATCCCGACCTCATTAAAATTTTTTCAGTCGACCGTTTCCATANNTGGCTTGCCAAACCGGAAAGCATGGATTTGGTAAAAAAAGGGTTGCGCGCGCTCAAACGTCAAGGGATGGCTATGGAAATTTCTTCGGCGGGACTGCGCAAAGCCTGCGGCGAACCCTACCCTTGCGGACCTATTATGCGCGCGGCCAGCGAACTGGAATTGCCTATAAGTCTGGCTTCCGACGCCCATAATATTAACGACATAGCGAGCGCGTTTCCCAGACTTGCCAGCTACGCCCGCGCTTTCGGTTTTCGCGAACAGACAATTTTTGATCATGGAAAAATTATCCGACTTCCCTTCTGATCTCCTTGCGAAGTTAAGCGACGTTTCCTTCGCGTACCCGCAAAAGGCGCCAATTCTCCTGAACGCGGATCTTTCAATCCGTCAAGGCGGCCATATCCTTATACTCGGAGCGAACGGCTCGGGCAAGACTTCCCTTTTGAGACTGATTCGCGGAGATTTGATCCCGCTAGCGGGTCGTATATTCTGGCGCGACGGCGAAAACTTTTCCCCTTCCCGCATAGTAGCGAGAAAAATTACGGCCATCGTCGCTCCATTTCAGGATCAAAAATGCGCCCGCTCGCCTCTGACTGTAATCGATATCCTTGCGCGCGGCTTGCCCGACGAATATTCCGATTATGAAATGTCGGGGGAAAAGGCGTCCAAGCTACTCGATTCGTTTTCGGCTACGGATATGTAAAGAAAAAAAATATCCGATCTTTCCCAAGGTCAGTTGAGATTAATCCTCCTCGCCCGGGCTCTCGCCCGCGACGCGCCCTTGCTCTTGCTCGACGAACTGGCGGACGGTCTGGACGCGACTGTCCGCTCCCGCGCATTGTCAGCTCTTGAAGAATACGCCTCGCGCGGAACCATAATAATAACTTCGCACAGACTCGACTCGATTCCTTCCTTTATCAGGGAAATACTNGAACTAGANTCGNNNCGGNNTNGCGGTCGCGAANTTGCTCGCAAACNNGANNCGACCAGAATAAGCCAAGAGAGGCCTACTCCGGCTTCGGAGCGCGCTCTCGCGAAGATTGAAAAAGCGGACGTTTATATTAATGGCGCGAAAATCTTGAAAGATATNNACTGGACGATAAGACAGGGGGAGCGNTGGCGAATTAGCGGAGCCAANGGNTCGGGGAAATCGACCCTCTGTCGTCTCTTGGCNGGCGACGAGACTGTGGCCTTTGGCGGNAAGATATGGCGCTTCGACAGGTCGGGAAAAAGTCTAAATGATCTCTCTTCCATCCGCAAAAGCGTTCGCCTCGTTTCCAGTAAAGCGAAAATCGATTACNGCTATCCCCTCTCCGGCCTCGACTTTGTCCTCTCCGGCTTTGACAACGTCNTCGGAANATATCGCGAATTCTCAAGCGAGGAGATCTCGGAGGCGCGCGCTATGTTGCGCTTGTTCGCCCTTGAAAGATATTCGGATTCATCGATNNGAGAACTATCTACGGGTCAGNTGGCGAGGTTATTTCTGGCGCGCGCTCTGGTCGGCTCGCCCGATCTATTGATTCTTGACGAAGCCTCTTCNGGACTGGACGCGGAATCNCGNGANCTTTATCTCGCCGCGCTNAACAAAATTGTCGCCGGANACTNTGGAAAGCCCTCGCNGAGTCTGGTNGTTATTTCCCATTATGACTCCGACATTCCTTCCAGCGTAAACCGTTTCGCGGAAATGAAGAACGGNCAATTGCGCTTTTTATGAAAAAAAGCTCCGGGNANCCGAAGCTTTGAATGACCAGCNTTANCTCTTTTGCGCCGCTTCGCGCGACGTTATACAAAAATCAACTATAAAATCCGACGCCCTCTGGCGCGTTGNGAATGAAACGCTATGACGGCTTTGCAATACAAAGACGCCCGCGAAATTATCCGCAGGCGAGCTTGCCAANCAAANNCCAGTNCTGAAAGGACTGTTTNATTTATCGCATGATATNCCTTGCGCAAATGGACAGCAAAGCNCCTCGNCGTTAACGNGTAATTTCCAGCGCNATTTACTATAAAACTANCTTTGCGCTTGCGNCTCCATCGCGCCCGGCGCCAATTCCTCGAGTTGCTCCTTCGTAGGAGGAACGTNCATTTCTTTCTTCTGTCTTTTTAGGTAAATATTAATTATTAACGCGAACACAAGNCAAAAAAGGAAGCCAATGCCCACCCATCCGAAAGGCCCGATATCGTTGAGCGGAGAATCCGAGGCGTTAGCGTTCGCGGTCGTCTCGACAGCTTGGGGAGCTGCCTGATTGTCCGCGATTTGCGTATCCACGGGAATTTGCGAGTTCTGAATAGGCGAGGCGCCTCCTGATTCGGGAGTGGCGGCGGACGCGCCGTTTTCGGCGGCTTGCGATTGATCGAGCGCCTGATTCGGTTGATTCGNCTGACCGGCGCCAGTCGCCTGTTGAGATTGCAGGGACTGGATAATCTCGATTGCGATTACAGTCGGATCATAGGCGGAGTTTGCGGCGGCCATTTTTATCTCCTGCATTATAACTTTAAAAAGNCGCGTCATCGCGCGAGAATTTGTCTCGACCCTCGTCAAATTTTACGCGGCNAGGCCTGTCTGATGTCGCGGAAGCTACTTTCCCCGCGCCTGGACGCGCTCGATCTCTATAAGATAATAGCGGCGAAATATAAGAGGAAAATGGCNGCTAAATTGGTTCTTTCGNACNANAGAAGCGAGACTAAAAGCCTTGAGCAGCCGCGAGACGAGCGACAATCCATTTCTATTTTCTATATTACAACGCCCTGAGAAAGTAAAGAAAAGGCTACCCGCGAGGGAGCGTCTCGACAATTTGAAGANANGTCGCGCGTTCGCTAATCGCCGCGAGCGAACGAAANCTCAACAAAGTTATGGANAGGCGAGATTGCCTTGTCGCGGAGAATTTTCAAGAGAAAATTCCCTTGCGCTCGCGGGCGAAAAGGCGCCTATTGCTTTTTCATTTCTTTAANAAGGNTGGCGGGGNTTTTCTTCTCGCCNGCTGGCATAGTCTTCATTTCCTGTGTCTTNTCNAGCGGAGAAGCTTCCTTGGCNTGATTTATGCCTGTCTTGTTTTTCATATCTTCGATNTTTTCGTTAACCTGCTCCTTCGCCTTGTCCTGCATATCCCGNTNGANCTGTTCGATCTTGCCGCTCGCCTTTTCCTTGGCTTTGGCNGCGATATCGTCCGGGTTAATAACGTTTTTTTCCGGCGNNGANGACTCCAGGGCGGCTCTGGCCTCGACGCTTTGNTTAGCGATATCCGCGGCTTTGCTTACCGACGAAGCGGAGCCAAGATCAGCGCCGTTAGCGGACAAGATCGATCCGCCGANTAAAAACGCGGCNATAAGNGNCGATANAGNNAATGNTTTTTTCATGATANTCTCCTTAATGGGGAAATTCGGAAGATTTTATATAGCCTTGNACTTGCCNNCAACCGACGCGGGNAAATTCGCGGCGCGANGGAGGAATTGCAAACGCGATTTGCCGCGNGNTTCATCTCTCTCGNCATTGGTTAATGATAAAAAATTATAAAAGTATTAACAAAAAAAGTCATTAAACGCGNCGGTTAAAAATCGCGGATATTCCAAANTTTTATCGANGANATTAACAAGAATCAATTATTNAACTCGCGNTAATTTGGAACGCNGCTCNCNGCGGCAAAATTTGAGCTTATAGGAACGAATGGGGNTTATTNCTATTTTTTGGGGCGAGGCTTGACGATCCTTTTCGCGCTTTCGATCGGCTCCGTATGGGAGAGCTCGATTTTTCCTTCCGCGACGAGTTCCAGGANCTCGGGACAAGTNATGATTTCGCACTCGCGNGAAAGCGCGCGCAGNAATTCGCGATATTTTTCCAGCCAATGATTTTCGCGATAAACCTCATAGCCATTTTCGTCCCTATATAAAAATGACCATGAATGTAGGAGGAATACGAGAAAATTTTCATTNGGACGAACGCTGCCGGGGAGAAAAGAAAGAGTTNCCGGACGGAAACGATAATATTTGGACTGCGGATATTGCAGACGCGCCCACCAGTTATGCTTNAGGAAGGCAAAAATATTTTTTTCGCTAACTGGAATTTCAATTAAACCGTTTGACCATCTATANGGGAGATTTGTAGGCAGACTNAAAGGGCATTGCCCATTGACTACGGCCCCCGTAGAGTTATTGAAGGACAGTTTATAACCGTTTTCCCAAAGCGCCTGCAACACGGCGCTATTCCAGCGAAACGACCCGGCGCGAAACGCGATTGGACGCCGCCCTATAAAATCCGCGAGAAGATCTGTAAAAAATTTTATTATAAATCTCGCTCTCTCGATGGGATAGTCGTTCATATACCAGGGTCGCTGGAGCCGTTTGCGCTCTTCCCAGAATGAAAGCGGCAAATATTCGGGATGCGCGTGCAACTCCACATCCTGCCCATTGGCTTCGAGCCATTGGGCAATCTCCCGCAATTCGTCAAGTCGCTCGTACGCGCCGCATAAATCCAGGAAGAAAATCAGTCTCGCGCCGTATTCCTTGCCAATAAGCGCCATTTCTTTAACGCCGGCTTCCCGATCGCCATGCGCTCCCAGAATGAGTCGCCTGACGTGATCGGTTTCCGCCCTATTGGGAAGGGCCTCCGTATCGACGGTGAGGAGGGCGTAACGCGCGCTCATTAATCTTGTTTGTCTTTTCCTGCAAAAACGCCGGATTTTAAAAGAAGGCGCCTGACTATGAGCACGACGGCGCCGGAGACAGCCATTATAAGGAAGAAAATTGGCGTAAGACTTCCCCAAGAATGGCGACTTTCAGTTTCCCAGAGACCGCTCAGCCAGAAAATGCAGAAGACCAGCAAAGCGAAGGCGGCGTAACCCAAGGCGCGCTTCGTATCGATACGCCAGAAATAGCGCGCCGCGCAGGTAAGACCCGCCAGAGCTACCAATCCCATGGCTAAAATCGCGATAAATTCGATCATCTTTGAGGGATGCGGGAAAGACAAGGAGGGCGTCGAGATCGACGCCCTCTGAAAACGCTTTTTTATCTACGCGTAAGGGTTAGCGTAAAGGAGAATGAAACTAATTACAAGCGCGTAAATGGCGAGGGATTCAATGAAGGCGAAAGCCAAAATCATTGTGCCCGTAATTTTGCCGCTTACTTCGGGATTGCGGGCGACGCCTTCGCTGGCGCCTTTCAAACCCACGCCCATACCGATTCCGCATCCGCAAGCGGCTATGCCGATGCCAAGGGCTGCCGCGAGGCAGGTAACGCCCACGGAACTGGAATTGAGAGGTTCGGCTGCCAAAGCCATGCTCGCCATACCAAGGATCGCCGCGATATTGAAGGCGATCATAGCAAGTTTACGCATTCTGGACTCCTTGTTATATAATTGGACCTTGCGGTCATTCCCCCAAAAATTAATGCTCCGGGCCTTCCAGCGCGCTGGAAATATAAAACATGGTCAGCATGAAGAATACGAAAGCTTGCATGCACTTTCCGAGCAGGAAAAGACCGTATATGGGAATCGTGCCCAGAATGGG
>JAAUYY010000044.1 GCA_014804865.1 Desulfovibrio sp. | reverse complement strand
TACGCCTTCATAACAAATCAACATACCCAGGGCAAGCGAACCGTATTTTAGCGGCTGGCTTGATTCCCCAGCCTGATATACGCCCACGCCCTGGAGAAGCGCGTCGAGAAATTTAAATTTGAGCCATTCGGGCAGATATTCGCCAAACGGCACCAGGTGTACTTTATCGTAAAAACCTTCTATCCGCCCTGAAGGCGACATTAAAAAAGCTCTATTATAAACGGCTTCTTCTGGCAAACCTTTTTTATCGGCGATACTCGGAGCGCCAAATACGAGCGGGCATTGAGATTCGCGCGCGCATCGCTCCACTGCTGCGGCGTAAATGGGCGCGCGCTCGAAAAAGAAAGGCAGCGCTGTTTCAGGCCAGATGATCAAGGGATTTCCCGCGCCCTTTTCCCGCGCCTCCTCGAGTCCTCTTCCAGTTAGCGAGATATATCTGTTCAGACTCTCTTCCTGAAACGCGGGCAACCACTTTTGATTCTGATCAATGTTGCCTTCGATATATAAAACATCGATGGTCTTGCCGGGGTCATCCTTTCCCAGGCCGTAAAAGCCGTAGATTGTCAAAAAGCTCAGGAGAAGATAGCCCCAGACCGAGCGCGCGGATGAAAATCCCCGTATCCGATCGGGGCTCAAGAGAAAGGCGGATATTATGAGAAAGATAGATAGAAGCCAGATAGAGCCAACCAGATAGGCTCCGAAAAACTCGGCGGTTTGAAGGGAAAAAGGCCATTGCGCGAGCGCGCCTGAAATAACGAGCCACGGGAATCCAGCGCAGATCGCGAAGCAATATTCGAGAGCGTACCAGGAAAGGGCCAAAAGGAGGACGGAAGAAACGCGATTAAAATTTCCGCAGTATCGGGCGACAAGGCCGTACAAACCGCCCTGGACGGAAAGACAGGCGGCAATGAGGGCCGCGCAAAGAATCGCCAAGGGCCAAGGGAGAGAGCCTACGTCTCGAACTGGATAACACAGCCAGTAAAGAGCGGGCGCGGCGCCCAGAAATGTGGCGAGCCAGCAATAATAGAAAGCGCTTTTGCGATCTCGCGCTCCAAAGCCGAGAAAGCATAAGGCGCACGGCCAGACGAGAACAAGGAGCGGGAGGGAAATAAAATCGTTGGGAAATCCGGCCCNGAGACAGAAGGCGGCGACGAGAATAAGGAGAATTCTTTCCCGACGATTTGGAAAGTTGGGATCAGGATTCAATTGCGATCTTTTCCGGATTTTCGTCCGAGCNCTTCGCGGGCTCCATCCTGATGAGTTTTATCAATTTCAGGTCGGCGTCGATAATCGTGAAGAGCCAACCCGCGAGATTGAANGTTTCTCCCGGGGCNGGCACATGCCCCGCTTCCATGCTTAAATAGCCGCCGATTGTGTCAACTTCGTCGGAATCCAGATTAACGCCGAGCTCCTGCAGATCCTCAAGGTAAGCGCGTCCAGTGAGTTCGTAAACATTATCGCCAATGTTCCGGATGTCTTCGACCCTCGGCGCGTCATGCTCGTCCTCAATATCTCCCACAATCTCTTCGAGCACATCCTCGATAGTGATCAAGCCGGAAGTGCCGCCGTATTCGTCAATGGCGATCGCTATATGCAATTTGCGAGCGCGAAATTCCTGAAGCAAGGCGCGAATGGGCTTGGTTTCGGGAACAAAAAAAGGCTCGCGCATGACCTTGGTCAATGGCGGTTGCGCCTTTCCGTNCTTCGCCGCGAGACATTGCAAGAGATCCTTGGCGTGGAGNATGCCGATCATGTTGTCTCTGGTTTCATGATAGACNGGAATTCTCGAATGTCCCGACTTTACGATAACATCCGCGACTTCGTCCAAAGGCATATCGTCAGGAACGCAATCNATATCCGTCCTCGGGATCATCGTGTCCTGCACTCGCAAGTCATTAAATCTCAAAATACCAAGAAGCATGGATTCTTCGTCAGGCTCCACTTCGCCTTCGGCGCTGGCCTCGTGGATTGCCTTTTCCAGGGATTCCTCGTTGTCGTGTCCAAAAAGGCGTCCCAGACGATCCCAAAAACCTCCATGACTTTCAGCATCCTGATCCAAGATTTCCTCCTATCGCGGCGTTCGTATAATCGCTCTTTCGCGAATTTATCCCTTAATGGCGCGGTTGCGACTCGTCGGGAACGGGTTAGCGCCGGGAAAGCATTAATATATGGTTATTTTTTCTTTGAGCGCTCGATCTGATCGACCCATTGCAACATGGGTTTCGCGCCCCTGAAGGGAGAGCTATGCGACCAATGAATTTCGCCGTGACCCTCCTCCAGAGACGCCCAATTGATAAATTCTATTCCTATAAACACCGACTTTTTTCCGCCGCTATCGTTCTCGCGAACGTTCATTATTTCGCCTGTGCACCAGAAAGCCGCGTATTTATTATTTAAATTATATCCGACAAGACAGAGAATTTGTTTGCCTCGAGATAAATTCGCGCTGGTCGCGTCGTCGATGTCGCGAATCTCCAGAGCCAGCCCCGCGCCGGATATATTGACTAGCTTGATCGACTCCTCTTTCATTCCCGGTTTATATATGCTTAATGGAACGCCGATTTCGTCGGAAGTTCGCGGGAGCCTTTTCCCGGGGGGAAGCGGCCAGACGCCGAGCGCTTTCACGTCGCCCTTATCGGGAGAGACGCGAATGAAGTGTCTCTTTTTTTCGACTTGCAGATGATCGGGCGTTTTCAGGACGAGAGAAGACGCTTCGTAGTCGGAACTCAACTGAAGGACGCGGGAGGAAAATACATAAAAAACGGGATCGTCTTCGCGAATAACCTTGAAATAGGCGTTTACTTCCGCGCCGTTCCATTCCTCGGACACATAATCCCCGACTTCCATTCGAAGGCCGTTTTTGCCCATATCGTGNAGGATAGCCGCAAGTCCGCTTTTCGCGTCGCTGTCGCGCAATTTTACATTGAATATTTCAAATTGCGAACGCGCCAATTCCAGAGTTTCGCGAATGAATTGGGTTTGNGCNCCGGACGCCTTTCTGCTTTTGCCATATTTCCATAAAATAAAGGCGGAAACGATGATAACAAAGAATATGACTGATAAAATCAGATTTTCAGACATTTAGCGACGCGCCTCGACGTCCTGTTCCCGCGGGCTAGCGGGCTTTAAAAGTCCCATTTTTCGCAACTGAATTTCCAGACAGCCGATCGCGGCGGGCGTTACTCCTGAAATTCTGCCAGCCTGACCAAGATTGACCGGTCGGACGCGCTCGAGTTTTTCTTTCGCTTCCGCGGATAAACCGGGGATATCCGAGTAATCCATATCTGGAGGAATGNCGGTTTTTTCCAGTTTTCGGGATCGTTCGGCCAGNCCTTTTTGTCGCTCGATATATCCCGAATATTTTATATCGGTTTCCGCGACCAGCGCGGCGTCCGGACTGGCGTCGATCAGCTTTATTAATTCTTGCCCCAGTTCCGGATATTTTGCAAGAAGATACCCCTTCAGGGATTCGATGGAGCCTTCCGGTCTGCGCAAAATCTCCTCGAAAGTTTTTCCGTCGAATGGCGAAGAATCTTCGCTCGCGCCAACGGCTCGCTCGCGAGGCGCCCGCGTCTCGGAAAGATACGATCGCAAATTTTCGCCCATCTCGGCCTTGCGGCAAAATTTTTCCCAGGACTTGTCGTCCAGGAGACCGATCGCGCGGCCAAGTGGCGAAAGACGCTGATCCGCGTTGTCCTCTCGCAAAAGAAGCCTGTGCTCCGCCCGAGATGTGAACATCCTGTACGGTTCCGAAGTGCCCAAGGTCGTGAGATCGTCGACGAGAACGGCCATATAGGCCATTGTCCGATCGGGCAGANAAGGCTCCCTTTCTCTTTCCTTGGCCGCGATATTGAGAGCGGCCCAGAGCCCTTGGGCGGCNGCCTCTTCGTAACCGCTNGTTCCGTTTATTTGTCCGGCCATCCAGAGACCGGAGACAAGTTTGCTTTCCANAGTAGGCCAGAGTTGAACTGGATTCGCGTAATCGTATTCGATGGCGTAGCCGGGTCGGGCGATTATGGCNTTTTCCANTCCNTCGATACTATGGATCATGGCTTTCTGAATATCCANAGGCAGGCTGGTCGATATTCCGTTCGCGTAAATTTCGCCGCTATTGAGCCCTTCCGGCTCGAGGAAAATCTGATGTCTCTCCCTCTCGGGAAACCTGGCCACCTTGTCTTCAATCGAAGGGCAATATCTCGCGCCTGTTCCTTCGATGATTCCGGTAAACAAGGGAGAACGATCAAAGCCGGAACGAATTATATCATGCGCNCTTTCATTGGTCCATGTAAGATGACAATCCGTCTGGGGCATTCGNGGCGAATCGCCGTAGAAACTGAATTGGGGGCATGGAACGTCGCCTTTCTGGACGGCAAGCCGAGAGAAGTCCACGCTTGATTTTAGAAGTCGAGGAGTAGTTCCTGTTTTCAATCTTCCGAGGATAACGCCATGCTCGGCTAGGCTNTCAGACAAATTGAGACTCGGCGGATCGCCCATCCTGCCCGCCGGAAGATTTTTCAATCCAATATGAATTTTGCCATTCAGAAATGTGCCCGAGGCGAGGAGAAAATGCTTGCANCCAAATTCCATTCCCAGAGCGGTAAAGACTCCGCGTATTTTGCCGCCGCCAGTTTTTATCGCGGTTACNTTATCCTGCCATAGATCGAGATTTGGCGCGGCGTACAGACTTCTTTTCACTTCCCTCTGATACGCGTCGCGATCCATTTGCGCTCGCGTCGCGCGGACGGCCGGCCCTTTGCGGGTGTTGAGAACCCTGAATTGAATGCCGGCGGCGTCCGCCCATCTGCCCATGCATCCNCCCAGGGCGTCTATTTCTCGAACCATATGTCCTTTTGCCAGACCGCCGATAGCGGGATTGCACGACAGATACCCGAGTCTATCGAGGTTTCCGCTGATAAGGAGCGTTTTTAAGCCNAGCCTTGAAAGGGCCATAGCGGCTTCGCATCCGGCGTGTCCGCCTCCGGCTATTACGCAATCGTAATTGGCGTCGTTCATGGTTAATCAGGAATTGAGCAGGATTCTGCCAAAAACAGCGGCGTCCTTGAGCGTCGCCGATATGGACGAGCATTCGTTAGGCTGGTGGCAAGTATTGCCGATACAGGACCACACGACGGCGGGGAGTCCCTTTTGTCTTAAAAAACTCGCGACAGTAGCGCCGCCTATGCCCACTGGGCGCGCCTTGACTCCATAAACAGCCAGTATTTCGCGCGAAAGGATCTTGATTATATCGCTTTGCGGCGGGGCAAAAGAAGACGGTTGCCATTGAACGACATCCATTTGGGCGGCGAATCCTTGATCGATTGTCTTCAATACCGCGTCGATTTCTTTGAGGACGGCGCGCGTATCGCATCCGGGCAAAAGTCGACAATCCATATAAAATACTTCTTTGCCGGGGATGATATTGATCGCGGNGACGTTCGCTTCGCTCATGGTAGGCGCGAAGGTCGAAACCGGAGGGAGAAAGAGCGGATTGGACAAGTCGAATTTTTGGGAGATTTTTTCCAGCTCGACAATCAATTTTGAGGCCGCGACCAGAGCGTTTTTGCCTTCCTGGGGCGACGACGCGTGGCATTGTTTGCCAATGACGGTAAANTTNAGCCAAAGTTGCGCCTTNTCGGCGATTTCGATAAGATCTCCTCCGGGACTCCCTCCGTCGGGGACAATATAATAATCGTCGGGAGAAAATAAATCGCCTCGCGTCTCTAAAAGCCATTCGAGACCATAATGACTGCCTCTTTCCTCGTCAGCCATGAATACAAGGCCGAGCGTGGTTCCGGCTTCGATATNAAGCGTTCGCAAGCCCTCGGCGAGAATTAGCATGGACGCGATGGCCTGTTGGTTGTCTTCGACGCCCCTGCCAAAAATATAATCGCCGGATCGCGATACGACGAAGGGATCAGTTTTCCAGGCCGTTCGATCGCCGGGAGGAACAACGTCCATATGAGCGAAAAGCCAGAGTTTTCGTTTGTCTTTCTCGCCCAGGGTAGCGACGATATTTGGACGGACTCCATCCGCTACTCGCGTATCCGCGCAATCATGGCGCTCGAAAGGTACAGCAAGCGATTCCAGAACGCGCTCGATGACGCCGGCCTTTTCGACTTCTCCCGGGCCGCCGTTTTCCGGGCCAATGGCCGCGGCGGCGGTTAGCGCTGACTGAAGCGCGAATATTCTTTCATCCTGTTCGTAGAGCCATTCTGTTAATCGTCGCGAATCTGGCATGGTCGCGGATGTCATATGTAGAAAACCGGTTTGCTGTTGAGCCTGTTTTTATTGAAAATGAATCGATTATATAATCGGCGTCCAGTCGGAAAGAATTATCCTCAATCAGTTATCGCCGAGCGCCTGGATCGATTTTTTTGCGACAGGCTTTGTCGTTATTACGAAGGGAAATTTTATTTCTAACCCGTTTAAAGTAGTCGAGCGAAAGAGGCCGCTTTCGCGGCCCCAATTTCGCAATTTTTATTTGCGTCCTTTCGCCGCGCGCTTGGATGCCTTAAGCGGGTTGACTTTAGCCTGCGAAGCGGCTTCGGCCTTGATATGCGTGGCGAAATTGCACCGACCGCCGTTCCATTTGTAGGCGGGATCGGGATAACTGGAACAAAATTCCTGGCTTTCGAAAGAGCGGGCGCGCTCGCATCCCGAGCATTGCTCTACGCAAGGGGAAAGAAGAAAGCCGTTAACCTCGANGCCATTGGCGGTTTTGACAGCGTTTTCAAGCGGAGCCATATTTCCTCCTTTTTATAAATATCGCGCCGATTTTGGAGACGCCTTTTCGGACTGACGCGAATAAATACGCGATAGTCCATAAAAATCGATATAAGATATCGCCGGTTGACAATACCCAAGCGACGGAGCCGCGTTTCGCAAAAAAGCCGCGAATTTATGGAGGCCTGGCTCATATTCGCGGCGGGAATCCGCTTGACGGAAGATGTTCAAATAGCGGCTCAAAATTTGCGCGAACCCATGAATTTCCAGGGAACGCCCGGCGACGTTGCTAATCTTTNATAATTATGATAAAAAATGAATTATACTTATATTTTTATATTTGTCAATAACCGCGCTGATCTTGCATTAAAATATGACACAAAATTCGTTTTGCGGCGAAAATTTGCCAGATATTCCCACAATTGGCAAGGATCAGAATTTTCGCTTTGGCTGCGGCCCTGATTCGCCCTGTTTTAATAGGTGCTGTCGCGATTTGCTTTTGCCTCTTACCCCCTACGACGTAGCCAGAGCGCGAAGAAGTCTGGGAGTATCGGGCTCCGAATTCCTGACCGCGTTCGCGGAGTCGCGCGTCGTTCCCGAAACTGGACTCCCGCTTCCAATCCTGCGCATGATCGAAAGTCCTTCGCGCGAATGTCCCTTTGTGACTCCCGCCGGATGCTCCGTTTACGAGGATCGGCCAGGAGCCTGTCGACTCTACCCTCTTGGCCGGAGCGCGAGCGTTGGCGCGGACGGGGCGAAAGAGAGATTCTTATTGGCCGCCGAAAGTTACTGTCAGGGTTGGGGACGCGGCTCCGAATACACGCCGGAAACATGGACTCTCGCCCAGGATATGCGAATGTATAATTATTTTAATGACAGGTACATGCGATTGATGACTCTGATCGCGGCCGGCGGCGAACCTCTGAATGAGCGCGTCGCCGGACTCGCTTTTCTCTGCCTTTATCAACTCGAGAGCTTCCGCGAGCTGATATTAAAAATGAAAATTTTTTCCCGCGTGGAAGTGGATGAGAAAAGGCGGTCGGCAATAATGAACGCTTCGCTCGCCGGGGACGAAGCTTGTCTCGATTTCGCTTTTGATTGGCTCGAACTCGCCATATTTGGCATCGCTGAAAAAATTTGCCCTTCGCTTTAAAATGGAAAAGAAAAAGCTCTTTCTCGTAACTCTTGGCCATCTGTCCTGCGATGTGAACAGCGGCGCGCTTCCCGCCGCCCTGCCCTATCTCCGCGCGGCGCATAATCTCGATTATCAGGCGACTGGCGGAATAATGCTCGCCTATTCCTGCCTCGCCTCGCTTATTCAGCCGCTTTTTGGATTCTGGTCTGACAGGCATAATAAGCCCTGGTTTATTCCGGTAGGAATCCTGTTCGCCGGTCTGGGCGTATCGTTGCTGGGCTTCTTAAACAATTACTGGCTAATGTGCGCGGCGGTAGCCATAAGCGGCATAGGCTCGGCATTCTTTCATCCCGAAGGCGCGCGCTTCGCTAACAAGGTGTCCGGAGAGTCCAAAGGCGCTGGCTTAAGTTTCTTTTCCATAGGAGGCAACGCGGGATTCATTATAGGTCCTATCATTGTAAGCGTCTTTCTTGGCGCGTTCGGCTTGCATGGCATGGCGATTTTTTTCCTCATCGCCGCTTCTCTCGCCGCCGTCATGCTTGTCCAAATCGCCGGAATGCCGAAAATGACGCCCAGCCCGAAAACGGGACAAGGAAAAATCGCGGACGAAACGGAAGGAAAAAATAACTGGAAAGAATTTAATAAGCTACTGTTAGTGATTATCGCGAGGGCGATGGTCTTCGTGGGAAGCAATACGTTTATCCCCCTTTATTGGGTAAACGTGTTCGGACAGTCCAGCTCGACCGGCGCCATCGCGCTTGTCATATTCGGGGGGTTCGGAATAGCTTTTAATCTTGTAGGCGGCTATCTCGCCGACAAATTTGGCTTTGTAACAATAATCCGCGTAGCTTTCTGGATTATGGTTCCGGCGACTCTATGCTTTGGACTCGCGGACAATATTTTTATCGCCTACGCTTTGTTGCCTTTCATGGGACTTGTTCTCTATCTCTCCTTTAGCTCGCAGGTCGCCCTTGGACAAAAATTGCTCGCTAAAAACGTAGGCTTCGCGTCGGGTATCACCCTTGGCGTAGCCTCTACTCTGGGCGGCGTGGCCCAGCCCTGCCTCGGATGGATTGCCGATGGCTGGGGTCTGCGAAACGTCTTCTATTGTCTCTGCGCCGTCGCCCTGCTCGGCGCGATCTTCTCCTTGCTCTTGAAGAGGGAAAGAGTTTCTGAAAATGGATGAAAAACTAGTCGTCGCGCTTTCCAGGCTTGGCGATTATAAGGATCCGGGACTGAACGCGATCGTCGGCGCGATGTTGGACAAGGCTTTCTTGCCTTCTCCCCGCGGTTTAAAAATTCTGGTTAAGCCAAACCTTCTGCTCGCGCGCGAACTCGCCTGCTCGCATCCGGCGATAGTCGCGGCGGTTTGCCGCTGGCTTCTCGATAACGGAGCAAAAATTGTTGTCGGCGATTCTCCAGCTTTCGGATCCGCCAGATATGTGTCGGGAAAGATAGGTCTGCTCGACGCGTTAAAACCCCTCGGTCTGGATATTGTCGCTTTTAATAGAGCGAGAGATATGAGGGTCTCAATTAATTACGGAAATTATCAAAAAGACATATCGTTCAAGGTCGCTACTTTCGCGATTGAAGCGGACGAAATTTATTCCGTAGCGAAAGTCAAGGCGCATAGCCAGACGAGGATAACGCTTTGCGCGAAAAATTGTTTTGGTTGCGTAATAGGCTGGCGCAAAGCGCTAGTCCACGCCTTGCATGGCAAAACAACCGAAATATTCGCGGAATGCCTCGCGGGATTGTTCCGTAATCTTCCTCCAGTTCGAGGCGTGTGCGACGGCGTGGTCGCGATGAGCGAAACAGGCCCATCGAAAGGTTCGCCGTATTCGCTAAATTTGTTGGGAGCGTCAAATTCCGCGACGGCTTTGGACGAATCCATAATCGCGATTCTCGGTCGCCCTTTGGCGGACTTTCCATTGGCGTCGCGATTGGCTTCGGGAAATTCGAGCGCGGGGAATCAGATCTATACTCTTTTAAAGCCCGAGGATTTTGACGCTTCCGGGTTTAAGTTGCCATCCGTTTTAAAGCCGACTTCGTTCAGTCCACCCCAATTAATGAAGAGTTTTGCGAAACGATTTTGGATGGCTATCAGGAAGATTTAAAATCGCAGGAGCGCGGAGCCCCAGGTGAGACCGGCTCCAAACGCTGTGATCAATACG
>JAAUYY010000043.1 GCA_014804865.1 Desulfovibrio sp. | reverse complement strand
TGGGCCTGTACAGCTCCTCCACGCTTTCGACGCCTTCATGCGCTATTGGTCCTCTCGAAGCGTGATTCAGCGCGTTTCTGTTAGGCGCGTTGCCATTCGCTTGATAAGCCTCGAGCGCCTCTCTCGCGGTCGCGTATTCCGGCATATCGGGAAATCTCTCTTCCCAATCGCGCAGTCGCTCTAAAAATTCAGGCAACTTCACAGCGTCGGCGTTAAGCGCGTATAAGCCTTCGTAGCCGCGCAGATAACTCATATCCTCCAGCGCGTCGCCCAGCTTCGAATTGGGATTGCGCCATTCTTTCGGAACCAGATTGCGCCACTCCGCCGGATCATGCTCATGCCAGCTCCGCCATTCCGGTTTCCACCGATCGTAGTATTGCTTTACTGTCTTTTTCTCATGGTACGCCCAGCCTCGAGCGTGGGAATCGTACGCGGCGGCGAGTCTTTGCGCGTATTCCCTTATTTTCGCGGGATCTTCGTTCGGGTGAGTCTCTATGTAAGCGTCGTAAATTTCTCTCTCATGCGCGTCCATTAAAGCGCGACTGGCGTCGTCCGGCGGAACATATTCCCAGGGCTGTCGCTTGCCTTTATGAGCTCTCCATAAATCCCCGATCGCGCCTGGGATAGCGTGAAGTCCAGCGCCCAGAACGGCTCCGAAGCCGAGATTCATAAGCGAATTNACCATGCCGTAATCGGCCTGNAACTGATCCTGCATGGACAANATAATCGGCTCGACCGACGCNGCGCCNANCANTCCCGATANNGCGCCNNNTTTCGNNCGNACTATCGCCGNGCNTCCCATANGCCNTNGCGCNTTNCANCATNGCGGCCGCNCGNANTTCTGGANNNATNGGCACAAAAGCNGACGCTATATTTANGGGATCGAGCGCNNCCGCNNCAAANGANGATANNGTGCCCAGANNGCCGTGNTGTCCTTTCTCCATTATAAACTGGTTATGGAGNTCCTCCTCTTTCGCGTCCATGATGATATCGAGGGCGGCTCCGCCCAGCGTCGGATCGGGCTTTAAATGCGNGGTCAGGCCGCGTTCGTCGATCTTCTTTTGCTGTTCCTCGACGGACATTCGCTCGATNGGCGATTCNCGAATTTCCGCCGCTCGCTCCATTACGTCCGCGTCGCTCTCGTAATCGAAAAAGTTTTCGCCGCCGAGCGATTCTCGCATGATGTCCATGCCTTTCTTCAGGGATGGGAGCGGATTGAAATTCCATCCATAGTTAAAATAGCTTCCCATTTCGTCGCCGAAAGACGGCTCGTAATTATCGAGAGTGATCGGTTTAGCTTCTAGCTTGCGATTTATATACAATGGCGGCATAAAGTCTCCGTCTGTTACCCGACCGATATGTAATTTAGATCATTCGGATTCACGGGNTTAAGCTTTCCTATATCTTCCCATGAAAAACGAACGATNTTNCCNTCCTTGTCCGCTACTGGATTAATGCCTCTGAAAAGTATGACGCCCGATTCGCTGTCGTCGGTTATCAAATAGGCCTGGCCGTACATTATATCGCGCACTAAAGTTTCTTCGTCTAAATGGAGCTGGCCAAATTTTTCGCGCATATAATCGCCGCTTCGCTCTATCATAAGGGAGTAAAGCGCGTTAAATTTGCCTTTATCAATGGAATCGCGCAGTTCTTTGGGAACGCGAACCGAATGTCCATTGATCGTGTAGTAATCGTAGCGATTATTGAATAGATCGTTGGCCGCTCGCCTTATGGCGTCGGTTATGGGGATCTTTTCCTGCATGGCGTATGAGGCGGCGAGCGACTTGACCGCCTCTTGCGCCGACACAGCCATGCCCCTGTCGTCCACGTTNACGCCCGCGAGAAGCGAAGAGGTAAAATCAGTCAATTCGTCCGCGATTTTCCTGTTTATTTCCTGATCGCCGTAATCGCCCCAGTCGGGGATCAACGTNTTCGCGTTCTTTATAAAGTCCTTGTCCCTTGTAATTTCCATTAATCGNGACGCGATTCCCCGATCCTCGCAAGCGAGCGCGATATTGATCCGGTCGCCCAGATTTGGAGCAATCTCTTTCATCACTTGCGGATAATCCGCGCCGATATCCTGGCGCAATTTGTCGGCGGTCTGGAGCAGGTTCGGATCCTTTCTCAAATTGTCGCCCCAGCTTTTCGCGTCCCTTTTAGACAACAGCTCCTCGCCTGGCATATCCCGCGTCGCCCGAAAAANTTCGAGNTGTTTCTTATATGTCGCCCAGTTTTCCGCGCTTGGCTTTTCAAAAAAAGANATCCGCGCCGCGTTTACATCCCTGCTNGCGTCCGCGGCGTAGGCGACNGGATCTTCCATGCGCTTTTTCGCGTCCGCGTCGATCNCTCGCGCCATCTGTTCGTAATATCTCTGGCGAATGGCGTAATCTTCCTGNCCNNTAGGCTTGAAGCTCTTGAGAATTTCCTGCGCTTGCGNCGGAGTCGCTTCCTTNAGNTCCTGATAGCCGACGGCGAANTCNTCGGCCACGCGAATTTGGGTCAGGATATGCTCGGCGCGTTTTCCGAATACAGCGCGAATTTCGCTTTCGGCGGGAAAGGTCGCGTTAGTGTCTCCGTCCTGGCACAAGGCGATCCCGTCCTGNATTTCGTCGGCCANNTCCACAGAGCGCGTCGCGAGTTGTCNCTGGTTTTCGGCTTCGATGCGTCTTTCCTCGGCNTGCAATCTGCGCCATAATTTCCCGCGNTGNNCNCCNTCGAGGATGCCCGAATAGTTNTCNGGCAATGTCTCGCGCCTAAANCCTCCGCCTGTTCCNNCGCTNNCGCCTTGNCCGCTTCCGCCTTTCATGCGTCCCAGTACNCGTCCGGCGTATTCGCGGGATTCCTNCGTTATGCCGCGNTTNCCACTNTTTATAGAGNCGATAANCGGCCGGGACCCATNTTNTANGCNGTCAGNGCGTCCTGTACGTTTCCGCCGAAGTCNTTTAGCTGTTTAGCCAAATAANGAACGCCGCCGTCGATATTCTGTTTCAGNTCGCGCGGATTGACGCCCAGCTCTTTCGCCGTGCCCGGCATGAGTTGCATGACGCCGATCGCGCCCGCATGAGANANNNNCCGCTGNTCGCCGCTTGATTCCTGCATNGCNAGNGCGAGAGCNAGTTCNGGATCNACNCCGTATTTNNTCGCNGCTTCNCNGATCAGCGATTCCACTTCGGGCTTCATGCCCNTTGTGATCGCCTTGCCGCCGATTTTTCCNGAAAATCCNNCGCCTCCGCCCAGCGCGGATCGCGCTTCGTCAAGACGCCCCGATTCGATGAGCAGGCCGACNCGACTTTCCTCGAGCTTTTGTTCCATTTCCGAAATTTTCGCCCGCGTTTCCTCGTCGCTCCAGCCGCTNCGCGCGGCCATTCGCTCGTATTCCGCCTTGACGATTCCCATGGCTCGACCATAAGCNGCCATATCTCCGGGATCGTCGCCCACGNTGTCCAGCGCGTTCGCGATTGTTCCCTGGCTAATGGAGTTTTGCCACGCGGCGTTTTCCCTGTTGACCTTTTCCGTAGCCCAGANAAAAGTGTCGCCGTCCAGCTTGCGGGCGTTCTTGCGGAATAGATCCCGCGCTATGGGATCGAGGTTTTCCTCCAGTCTTGTCGCCGTCTCGTCGCGCCATTTTTCAAACTGGCTAACGACGCCGTTTTCGCCCAGCGCGTTTTTGCCCTTTAGTTCGTTCAATCGCGCTCGGGCGAGACGCGTTTCTCGCTCGTATTCGTTATAGGCTTCCTGCGCCTTCGCGGATTCGTAGGTCTCGTAAGCCTTGATCCCGGCCTGAACCAGATGATCCGCCGCGCCCGCGAGCCTGTTCAATCCCGCGAGATTTTCGGCGTTCGCCCTGTTCGCGGCCGCCATACCCGCCGCCGCGATTTGCGCTCCGTCCGCCGATAGAGGCGTTTCGTTTTGTCCGGGAACATACGAGACAGGCGTTCTCTGGTCGGTCGGGATCGCTCCGCGTCCGTTGAGAGGTATTGTCATTCTGCCATGCGGCCCGGCCATATCTCTTCTCCCTAATGTCGCGGTTTCGAGGACGTAAATTGTTGCAAAGCGGGATCATAATATTTTTTGTCAGTCCCAAACGCGCCCGCCTTGTAGCTTCCCCATGTGCTTGCCATGGACGCGATTCCGCCGAGCGCGGCTGTTCCGGCGCCTAAAAGTCCGCTGGTCATAGCCGATCCCGCCGCGTTGTCATAAGAGCTCGCCGCCGCGTCGGTTCCCTCCGCCCTTTGTCCATAATTCCAGGCCTGTATCTGCGATCTGTAGGATTCGTCCACGCCCTGATTATAGGCGTTGATCGCGTCTATTTCGCCGGTCGAGGCTGTGTCCGCGATGAGATCGAGCGCGCTTCCCTCGTCGATAGTCGCGCCCGACGCTCCGAGAGCCCCCCGCTGTTTTCCGATGAGCTTCGCGGTNTCAAGCCTTTTNGCGGTCATGGATTCNTAGCCCTGNCGTCTCTTCGCGCTGGCTTCCTGTTCGGCNATNTCCTGATTGCGCCTNTCGATATCCGCNTGATATCTCGCTTGCGCCGCCTGCGCTTCCAACTGCTGTTGNTGNTGNTTCGCGCCCGCTATGGAGGAATAAACGCCTACTCCCGTACTCAAAGCGGTCGCGGCCAACGANGTCGCGGCNAGAGCCGCCGATGTCATAGCCATTANCCGCCCTCNCCAAAGTCCACGCTGACCGTCAGGCTCGCCAGTCTGAATGGNAACGGTCTNTCCTGAATTATCCAGATCGACGAGTCCGCGTCCTGTCCCGACGGGAGCNTTATTTCAATGTCGCCTGAAAAAGGTTGCGCCGCTTCGCCCCAGTTCTCCGGCANGTATGGCAGATCGTAAAATTCGCGNTCGCGCCACGCTTCGTTGTCAAAAAGATCGCCGGGTCTTGTCGCTCCATAGCTTCCGCCTATNGAGCGAAAAAGGCGCAGNACGCATTGTCCATAAGCGCGTCTTCGTCCAAGNGTGGATCCGTCTTTCGCGTCCGTTTCAAGNGGCATGGGCATAAANGCNGAGGTATAGTTCAAGCCCGCGCTGATTTTTGACGCCTTGAATGGCAANTCTANGCGACCGTTCTCGACAAGCAGATTTNCGACTGGCGTTCCGTCGCAAAGCGCCTGNATCTCTTTGCCTTCGAGGTGGCCGAATCCCGAAGCGGAGTCCGCCGCGTCCTGAATTACTGTCTTGCCGCAATCCAGAAAGAAAGCGTCCTCGATTTCGTCCGCGCTCGTGAAACGCTGTCCGAGGCGTTCCANAAAATAGCGTTTTTCGCCCTTGATCTCTCTTTCGACCACAAGCATAAGCTGGTCTTCCTCGTCGCCGCAAAGAGACGCCACCGATAAGACTTTGCCGTCGGTTTCGTGCCTTGACCATCCGAAGATATTTTGCTCTTTCATGTAGGTCAGACAGAGCAATCGCCCGTCGTCGCGACAGATCCAGATATTGGAGCCTGGNGCCTGCTGGAAGCTCCATTGCAGAAGNCGCGAGTTTTCCATGAGGCTTGGCGCGAGAAGAGACAGATCATTGCCCGCGTAGCCGTCCGATTCCCAGGAATAAAAAAGATCGCGGACGTGGGATCCCGCTCGCTGGCAGTGCATGATTGATTGACCGATAATCATGGGGAAAAGNCGCGAGCTTCCCCAATAGGATTGAACGGAAATTTGAATGTCGGACGGNGTGATGGCCGCTCCNGAAGANCTCGCCTTGTATTCCGCGCCGCTCGTGCCGATGATGAGATCGCCGAAACTGACCGCCCATAAAATGGCGTCGATGGANCCGGAGGCGAGCATATATTCGACGGGATCGTCGTCCATAAGCGGACGCGATTTGCGGAAATTCTCATAATCGCCGCTTCTGCTCATGAAAAAGCTGGCGGGATTCTGCTGTGTGCCCGCAAGCACAAGTCTTTGCTGATGAAAGGCGACGACGCCCGGNTNATTGCCGCCCTCGAATGGATCCCAGTCTTCCTTTGGAGTATGACTGGTATCGGCTTCAAAATTTTGATCGACGAATTTCAGATTNGCGCCCGCGCCATAAAGCGGCGATACGGAATACGGGCCAAAGCTTCCCGCCTCCGGGACGGTTCTCGTCCCTGTTCCGTTTCCTATTGTCCAGTTCGCGACTTGTTTGTTCTCAATCTTGTCCGTATCGACAAGCGCCCAATAATAAACCTCTTCGNNCTGAACGTCGNNCTCCCAGCGGTCGATGACCTGATTATCCTCGGGATTCCTAACCGGCTCGTAAATAATTGTCCGCGTCCACTGGCGAACCCGAACGAATAACAGATTTTCCCACTGGAAGGCGACGGCGTNGTTANTGGGANTTATGGACAGCTTTGTNTGGGTGTCTNTACTGGTCGGCTANATNACCGTTTCCGATTATTACGGTCTTTCCAATCGACCCTGNATAGTGGACGATNTCGGCTTTTTCGGAGCCGACGCGAAGTCCCNCNNGTTTTCCTGAAGTCGAGTTTTCNGCGTCGCANANGCCTATAAAGCCATAATAACCCGCCGATTCGCGNTAGACGTTATATTCCTTCGCNCCGCTGACCGCNGGCCATGTAATGTCAACATGGTTGCCTACTACCCAGTCNGTAGGATATTTGCCGTCGCATTCGCCGACCTCGGAAGGCAAAGACTCGACGCCGTTCTCNTCGACCGCGGTTACCACATAACGAAGCCTGTAATTNAACTCGCCTTTGTCGTCGTTATTGTCGCGGACAAANGCGATTGTAGGCTGTCCGGGAGCTGGCAGGCTATTATTGAGAGNGACTTCCTTTATTTCCCATNTATAGTCGGGATAGACGCCCGAGCGAGTTATCTTGCGCAANGGATAATCCTTGTGCGCCAGATACATGATGTCGCCAGCCTGCGCTGTGGATAACTGATAAACGTCCTCCAGTTTATAAGGACTGATCATACCCANGTCGCGAAGCAAGCCCTCGGCCTNGGCGACCATGATTCGATCCTTCATAAAAATGAGAACGTAATTGTTTTCCGGTTCCGTATTGAACTGGAAAGGCAATAAAACAGCGGGGCCGTTGAGATTGGCGACGAAGCGCGTTCCGGGTCTGCGCTCGATGTCGCCGTGCAAATTGGGAATGAAGTTAAAACAGCTCGCGAGAAAAGATCCGGCCTTTTGCAGATCGTAACGGGCGGCTAGAGACGGACTGACTTCGCCGCCCGTAAAATTCCTGAACGCTACGCGCATTGGCTAATTCTCATTCGGGCTAGTCGNCCNGTCCGCGGNCAGNNNNCCNNNGGGATANTNGTAAAAGGNNAGNGTNCGNATGAGATAGGCTTCGTCGGAGAGGCCTTCGCCCGAGATCAGGGGAGTTACGGTCGAATTGTCGGGGTTAGGCTCGCCGGAGCCAAGAAAACGGACGGCGGCTGTGTCCCAGCGACGACCGTCGGAAAGTTCGTAAATTACGCGACGCATGGTTTATCCTTTGGAGGTTTGGCGAAAAATCAAAGCGTTATTAGCAGCCCGGGTTCGATCGGGCGTTTTTTATTGATACCAGCAATTGGTCGAGGCCTGGGCGGAGCCGTTGGCGTCGCCCGGGAAAAATTCCGCGCCGCGACCAAGGACATTGATTGTCGCTCCGGTGTGCGCTTCGTAGCGGACGCCGGTAACCGCTCCCGCGCTCGTCGCCACAGGGACAAGCCCCATGGCGCCTGAGGTGAGCAGGGCGAAACTGGCTTTCTCCTCGAAGTCGGCGACAACGGTGAACGCTCCCGAAACGTAGAGCTTTTTGCCTTCGGCGGAAGCCGTGCGGGAAAGGCCGAAATTGATAATCGAATTGGCGCCGGTTCCCGAGATCAGGTTATGGATCTTCGAGCTTCCGACTATGCCGTTTGTCAGGATCGCGCGGCTTGCCCGCGATTCGTCGGGATTCAGGCGAAGCGTTCCGTCGGAGCACCTGAAGAAATAAATTCTGGAGTTCAGGCTCCCCATGTTTCCCGATATGTTCGCGGATATGTCGGGAGCGAGAAGGGAAAGTCGGCCTCCGGCGCAGTTGAAAGCCGTATAAGCGGCGTAAATGGCTCCCTCGAGGAAGGAGGCGCCGGTATAATCGAAAGAATCGACAATTTTGGGATACCAAAAGTCCCAGACGCCGCCCGAGCAGGTCACTGCCGCCACGCTGTAGGCATCGAAAGGCGTCTTGATCCGCACCGATCCGCCGGTCTCCGCGGGCTTGATTATGATTTGACCAGTCGTCCTGGAGTATTCGGGAAGCACGATCTGTTCTTCGTAGCACGCGTCGGCGACATTGATGTAGGCCGTATAGGGACCGATATTGAAATTGTTCGCGATATAGGCCGCGCAAGCGTTGATCGAGGCGAAGGGAAGACTGGCCGAAAGTCCGCGACCTTCGTTGGCGTCGCCGTCCGTTTTGTCGGAGGCTTTCGCGTGGCTTTTATCGACATAAAAATTGGTATTGCCGTTTAGCCAGATTGGCAGGCGCAAAGTTTTCATCATCTCCGCGATGACGGAAGTGTCCATGTTTTTGGGATTGAA
>JAAUYY010000042.1:6798-7564 GCA_014804865.1 Desulfovibrio sp. | reverse complement strand
CTGGCTATATCGGCGATTCTTTTTGAATCAATTGGCAACGATTCAAATTTTACGCGGCGAGCGGGCAGACTTTTTGGCAAAACAGATTCGCGAGAAGCCCAGAAGATTTCCAAATCTACCGATTCTTTAAGCTTTTTCAAACTATCCGCTAATTTCGCGCATGGAGAAACGCCGCGATCGATTACGATCATGGAGCAGGAGATCGGGCGCTTGAGCGCGTATTCTCTCATGAATAAATTGTTATTAGCCGTATTTCGTATGTTTCCTTCCATTCCGCTTCTCGCCAGCGCGTCTTTTTGGGCTTTTCTTGTCGCTTCCATGACGTAGGGTTTCGCGGAAACGGAAGAGGAAGAACTTTCGGAATGAACGCGCCAATGATATAAAATTTTAGGGATATGGGCGACCGTATTCATTGGCGAGGCTTCGAATATTCNCAAAGCCAAATCGTGATCCTGCGATCCGTTATATTCGCTTCGGAAAGAGCCGACCGCGAGGACTAAATCCCGCCTATAACAGAATAAATGCCCTCGCGGATAAATAAGATATTCCGGAGACGTCCTAAAAAATGGCGTTCTTCTGATATCGTCTTTATCTATTATATCTTCGTCGGAATATATGGCTCCAACCTGGGGTCGCGAGTTTATAATATACGTTAGTTCGGCGACGGCGTCGGGCGCTAGCAGATCGTCGTGATCGAGAAAAGCGATCCACGGCGCGGTTATTTCTCTTATGGCCGAATTCGACGCCTCGGAAATATGACCGTTNG
>JAAUYY010000042.1:0-6793 GCA_014804865.1 Desulfovibrio sp. | reverse complement strand
CTAAAAATATTATGAATACGCGAATCTTTGGCGGCTTTTTCGCGCATTATCGTTCTTACTCTTTNATCGCTTGAAGCGTCATCGACAAGCCATAATTCCCAGTTCGCGGCTGTCTGATTTATTACGGAATCGATGGCCTTATTAAGAAATTCGATATTGGAATTCCAGAGAGGAGTAACGATAGCTATTATGGGTTCGTCCCCCGCTCGGTCGTTCAATACCCTCTCTTTTAATTCTATCCAGGCGTCGTAAACTCCTGGGCATTTATCGATGGGCCACTCGTAAACGCCAGCGTCTTTAAGCAGACTCATGCCGCCGCGCAATTCGCCGTAACGGAATCGTCGGGAGGATTTTCGCCACTCGAGCGCCGCGTCCGCGACGCGAGAATCGAGATTTTTGTTTCCAAAGTTTGCAAATTCTTCGCTTCTTGTCTCGTAATAACGAAATTGGCGGGGNAAAAGACTTGGATACGCGCGACACAGATCAAGGGCTTTAATTAAATCTTCTCTTCCCAGCGACGATAGATAGCGCGCAAGGGAGCGGGGAGACGGGTCGCGGNGCCATACGGCTCGCGGCGAATCGTCTTGATTGGCTATGACTGGAAGCTCGATAAGCCATCTTGATAAGNCGATCCGGATACCATCCGCATCGAGCGCTTTTTCGTATTCTCCAGCGAGATCTCCCGAGCTTAATTTTCCCCGTTCCCTCAAACTGTTCCATAAAGCCATCGACTCTAATAACTCGGACGAATACGAATAACGGATCCGCGTTATGGCTTTTGGCTCTACGGCAAAGTATCTGCCGGAAGCCGACATTTTCGCGAAGAGATTAAACCAGGCGAGATTATTTAAATCGGGGATCAATCCTCCATGATCTATAAAAGAGCGGCGTCCAAATATGATCGCGCGCCAATCGGCAAGCCGAAAATAACGACGTTTGCGCGAGAGCGCGTCGGCGAGAGAAATTCCGTCGCAAAGGCCTAGCGCGTCTCCCAGGCAATTGACTACTACTCCAAGATTTTCCGCGTATTCGCCACTCTGATCGGCGAATATAGGATTTACTCCCGCAATTGTTGGAACGTCGACTATGGCCTTTTTTAATATCCGCGCGGTCTCGTCTGTCATCGCGCAATCGGACGCGACGAGAAAAATAAATTCGACGCCCTCATTGGAAAAAATTATTTTATTTATTAAATCAAGTTCAGCGGAAGCGCCAACATATTGATAAAAATTCTCTCTGGCTATGGGAAGCGAAGTTTCCGCCTCTTCGTAGCAAAAGGGAGCGACGATCCTTGACAGCGCGACGCTTTCAAAATCGCGAGCGAACGTAGTCAGGCTCGAAGGCGAACTTGCTCGGACTATTGCCAGAGTATTATCCCATATATCCATGAAAAACGCCTTTTTTATAATGAAACGGGGGCGGAAAAAGCTTCCGCGCTAGCTCCGTTTTGAAGATAATNTCGAAAGCTAATTTGCGCGTAGAATACATCGCGGGCGCAAGATTTCATTTCCAAAGCAATATAAAACGAAGGCCCGAACTTAATTCGGGCCATTCTACATTTACTTCGCGCGAAGACAATCAGGCATCGATATGCCGACCGCGCTCTTTCGCTTCTTCCTGTTCCTCAAAACTGTTAAATCCAGCCTGACGCAAGGCGTCGCTAACCGTGTCCGACCAATTCCATGTGGCGTAGATCACTGGCTTATGGAAAACTTTGCGGAAATTTAATAGTTCGGAGCGATAGAAGTCTTCCTTGGGCAGACCTAGATGCTCGCGCAATTGCTCGTGTCGACGATTTAATTCGCCCTCGTACCATTCAAGAATGTCTTGCGGTTCAGTATATTTCTTTAGAATATGACCGTATCCCTCTTTTTCCATCAGCTGGGATAAATGTTTGTGATGCTGTCGCGTAAGCCATTCGCCCAGCTTGGATGTCGGAATATTCTCCTTCTCCACTTCGGCGATGTCAAAGACAGTTTGATAATAGGTGTCAGGCACGACAGAGGCGGAAGTTATGCCGGCGATCGCGACTAAACCGCGAAGAATTACGCTATTTGACACGCCCTGGCCGCAGAAACCAATTTTCTTGCCATATTTTTGTCCAGTAAAGATGCTGACAAGTATGGCCCAAACGACGGCGGGATCTTCTTCGTCGTAAATATGCGACAGTCTCGCGTTATCCCGATCCGAGGCTAACACCATCTGGGTCATGTCGTTCGACCCTATTGAGAAGCCATCGAATTCGTTGAGGAACTGTTTGGACAGGATCGCGTTGGACGGAATCTCGCTCATCAGAATAATTTTGAGATCGTCTTCGCCGCTTTTGAGTTTATGCACTTGTTCAAGGTAGGAGCGCATGGAGCGAGCTTCTTCGAGCGTGCGAACAAATGGGAGCATCATGCGAAGATTCCGACCGCCGTATATACCTCTGGCCAGTTTAAACGCCTCTATTTCCCAGTCGTGAATATTGCGGGAAACGCCGCGATAGCCGAGCATCGGGTTGGCTTCGACAATCTCGAATAAATTGCCGCCAAGAAGATTGCGATATTCGTTGCTCTTAAAATCAGTTGTGCGATAAGTGATCGGTTTTCCATAGAAAGCCATGGCGAACAAAGCGAGATTCTGGGCGAGAGTTTGAATATATAGCTCCTTGCCCGTGCGGAACCCGCGGGATTTTACCAAATGGCGTATGTTGTCGGAAAGATTGGCCACTTCGTCCATTTCTTTTTTTAGACCCGAACGAAGACTCGCCTCTTCCCGCAACTGCTTGATCCTCTCGATGACATCGTTGACGACCGGGTTTTCCCTAATTTGGTTCGCCTGCGCTTCGACCGCCGCCTCAATCTCCGCTTGTCGTTTCGCCGATTCGGGATCCTTGGGCGACAGTAAAGCTAATTCGTCGTCGTAACCCATGATGATACGGACATGATCGCGAAGATCCGGCGACGTTTTGAGGATTTCAATACGACGCGAGGCCTTTTCCATATATTGATCGAGCCTGCGATCCAGATCGCGCATCTTCCGGTGTTGAATTAGAATATCCTCGGGGGACAAATTTTCTTCCATTTCCGCGAGAGCCTTTAACTCGGCGGAAATTCCAGTAAGTTCGCCCACGTACTCGCGCAAGTTGAAATTGAAAATAATCAGCCCCGCCGTCAGTTGCTCGCGGAGAAGTTTCGATAGGCGTTCTTCGAGCCGCTTCAATTTGCCGTCCACAACGCCGCTTAACTTGCCGTTATCGAATGCCTCCAGAGCGAGAGGATGAATGCCAATATTGCCAAGCATAAATTCGGCGCGAAGCAATCCGACTTCGAACTGCGGAAAGTTCCGCAATCTGGAGAGAAATAGCGCTTGCCCTACGTCGGCCAGAACAAGTCCGACCTTCGTTTTCGTAGGCGGCAACACGGAAATATCCATTTCGCCGCCGACTTCCTGAAGCGGCAGGAGACCTCGATAGACTCTTCCCCGCGTGCCGTCGACGGTTACTTCAGCTCCGTCAAGCGCGCGGAGAACGTTGCTTCGCTGAATACCGATTACGGCCGCGATGCCCAGTTCGCGGGATGTGATCGCGGCGTGACTAGTGTCGCCTCCAACGTCGGCCATAATCGCGGAAGCCACGCGCATACCCGGCACCATATCCGGATCCGTGCGTTCGGCCGCGAGAACGTCTCCCTTTTGCACCTTATTGAGTTCGAGAGCGGATCTTAAAAATCTGACCGTGCCCTGCCCCGCGCCCCTGGAAGCTCCGTTGCCTTCGAGCAGAATTTCGGCGTTCGCCAAAGCCCTTGGATCAACTTCGCGGCGTTTCATGAATATGGTGTGCGGGTGCAACTCCAGCTCTTCGTTCCATCGAGTTTCCGGCCTGGCCTGCACGAACCAGAGCCGATCCTTGTCGTCTATGCAAAATTCAGTGTCCATGATGATGCCGCCGTAAGCTTTGCTCACGGCGCGAACGCCTTTCGCGACCTTCTCGGCCTGACCCAGAGAGAGAGCCCAGCGCAAGGATTCGAGTTCGGGAACCTCGACCTCCTTCGTTCCGCCTTTTTCGTCATAAACGATTTTCATCGTCTTGGAGCCCATCTGACGAATAACCACTTCGGCGCCGTCGTCTCTCTGGAAAACGTACATCTTGTCGGGCGTTACCTTGCCTCCCACAACCGCTTCGCCGAGTCCGTAACTCGCGTCGATGCTGACTAAATCTTTGCGGTCGGTTCCCCTGCATCCCGTGGCCGTGTCCGCGGCGAAAGCCGTTCCGGAAACGACGGGATTAATCATTTGCATCATGCAGACAGACAGGGAAGTATTCTCGATGGCCCATTCCTTCTTGGCGTTTTCGGCTATGGTATCGTCTCCGGTCTCCTCCGCCTTCGCGATGGCGTCGAGTATCGATTCGCGTCTATAAGTCATCGACCGCAAATTATAAGCGGATGCGCAATCCCAATGGTAAGCTTCGACGACTTTTTCCGGGCCTACCATATTAAGATAGGTGTCCTGCAATCCCGCGAAGGCTTTTTTGCGCGAGTCTTCGCCGGCGGCGGAAGAGCGAACGGCGACGGGGACGAGTTCTTCGAGATTAGCGTCGCAAATGGCTTGATAGGCTTCGCGCACTGCTTGATCGACTTCTTTCGGCAGTTCGACAGACAGAATAGCCGCCTGCACCAGGATCGATCTTTTTCGCAACTGGTCAATGCCTTCGGGAGAAGTCGCGAAACCTTCGACAATGGTGTTGATAAAGGAACGCAAGCGCGTATGCGGCTCTTCGCCGTCAGCTTTTGTCGTTTCGCGAATCTGTTTTCCCAGTTGGCGCGCGAATTTTTGCAAAAAGTCGGGATCTTTATTGATCTCGGGATCTTTCCAGTCGACTCGATCATATTCTTTATCGACTACGGCTCTCGCTATGCGACCGTTCACTCGAGTATCGTCAAGCAACTTATGAAACGCCAGCGAAGAAATCGCCCTGAAATGCGGCGCCTGGATCCCATTAATCTGGCTTATTAGAGCGGTGTTATAATTTTTTCCGCCCACGAGCAATTCCGCTTCGGGGCCAATTTTTACAATATCGGCTCCCGTCAGAACCAGCTTTTCTTCCAGCTTTTCAGGGGTTTCGGGAGTGTCTTGAGTTTCGATCGGGGCCGAATTTTCAGTCATAACATCCTCCGGTGGGAATGGACTGGGTAAGATTAAAAATATTTTATCTTCATAAATAAAAATTGTCTATCGCGAGCGTCGATTCGCCTCTAAAAGGAGATTCAAAATTTTCGCGCGAAATCGCTACGCGGTCGCTTTCTCTTCCAGCTTTTCGCCGCAGTACNGGCAGAACAGCGAATTATCGGGAGCCGGGCGNCGGCAATTCNCGNTGGGACAAAGCCTTGGGATAGGGCCTAGCTCGACAATTAATTCGCCTTCCGAGACGGATACCATCTGTTTGTTTTCCTTGAAATCCGCGGTTTTAAGCACGCGTTTAACGATGCCGTCGCGAGGAGCGCAAACGGCTTTTTCCTGCTTCATTATCGAGACGTTAAAGAGCTCTTCGCCGGCCTTAACAAGGTCGCCGGGATGCACGTACATAACCCATAAGTCGCCGTTGCTTGGCGAAGCGATGTGATAGTCGTTCGTCGGATCCGCCATTTCGACGCCTGTTTTTTTAGTCTGACTAGGCGCGGCGATTCTCGCTTCGCAACTCAAAAATTCGCTGTCAAGGACATAGCGGCAGATCGCCATGCCGGATTCGTTTGGCGCGGAGATGCTTAATAAAGAAAGGTGATGGGGTTTTCCGCTTGTATCGACAAAATTTAATTCTTGTCCCGGTTTCATCCCCTCGAACCAAACGTCAAGGGGGAGATTGTTCGGATCGCCGTATTTGGCGCGAAAGCGCATCGTTTTCAGCGCGTCGGCGGGATGGTTCAGGTAAAGGACAAATTCTTCTTCCGTCGGAGTCCTTTTTAAATGAGACTCAAGGGAATGCCTTTCCTTTTCCATATCTATTTCTTCGAGCGCGAGCAATGGCGAGTCTTCGGTTCTGCTCGCGAGCGCCTCTTTCCAGTCGTTCCCAAAAGCGCTTTGGTAAACCCAGTCGGGGGGGAAACCCAGGGGAAGTTTTCCAAATTTTCCGAGCAACAAATTGCGAAAAGCGTCGTTGCAATCCTGGTAAACGCTCAAACGAGCTTTTTTCATTTCTGGCGTGAGCTCGGATTCGGGAACGCGCGAAATTTCGTCCAATACCTCAAGCAGATAGCGTACTTCGTCCTCTCCCCCGCGTTTAAAGGCGCCGGTTACGGCCAGGAAAGCGGTGTTCCAGGTAATTTGAGATCCGGGGGTAACGTCGTGATATTTTACGATTTTGCGAGAGCCTTCGAGAAACTGAAGCATATATGGGAGGAGATGAATATAGCCTTGTTTCATCGCCCCTTCCTGGGAGGAAGAGGTGGCTCCGCCGGGCATGCCATGTCCGGTTACGTCATAATCGATGCCCTGAAAATATGGGGCGCAATAACGGTCGTAATATGGCATTATCTGTTTGCAGACAAAATTGGCGTCGCGGATTGCTCTTTTATTGAGGTGACATTTAAGTCCCAGTTCGTTTTCCAGATAGGCCATCGTGGCGAGAACGTCGCCTTGACCGTACGAACGGACGGCCGCGCCCAAGCCGACGTCCAGGATATGGGCGCCGGCGAGCGCGGCGGCGCCCACGGCGGGCACAAAGAGTCCGTCGGTATAATGGCGATGATAGTTTACCACAAGCTCCGGCCACTGCTCGCGAATATTTTTTACAAGAGAGGCGACAAAATTAGGC
>JAAUYY010000041.1 GCA_014804865.1 Desulfovibrio sp. | reverse complement strand
TCGAATCGAGTCGAACTCCCGGGCCGCCCGGGGACACGTACCGGGAAATCAAACCCGCGTTTGGGGAGAAGTTTTCCTGGGGATTTTCGCAGTTTATGCGCGCCTGCATGGCGAAATATGAAGGCTTTAACGAATCTTCGCGATAGCGCAACTCGGAGCCGAAAGCGATCGCTATTTGTTCCTCGACAAGATCAATGCCGTATCTTGATTCGGTAACTCCGTGCTCGACCTGCAATCGCGTATTAATTTCTATCAGATACGGCTCGCCGTCGGGCGTTACGAGAAATTCGACAGTCGCGAGCGAATGATACCCTGTTTCGCGAATAAGTTTTCGGGAGTATTCCTTGAGTCTTTCGCGCAAACGTTCCGTCATGCCCGGCCAGGGCGAAGGAGTTACCTCGACAAGTTTTTGATGGTTCCTTTGCAGGGTGCAGTCTCTTTCGTCAAAGGCGAAGACGTTGCCGTACATATCGGCGATGACCTGAATCTCTATATGCCGCACATTATCCAGATATTTTTCGACGAATAATCTGGGATTGCCAAAAGACGCTTGCGCCATGGACGACGCTTTGAAAAAGGCGTCTTCGAGCTCCTGTTCGTTGTGTATGGCGAAAATACCGCGCCCGCCGCCGCCGCCCTCGGCCTTAAGCATGATGGGAAGACCTATTTCATTGATCAGGCGACGCGCCCCCGGAATATCGACCGCGCCGTCCGAACCAGGCACGACAGGAATGCCAAGTTTGCGGGCGACATTGCGGGCCTGCACCTTGTTGCCAAGAAGATTCATCGCTTCCGCCGACGCGCCGATAAAAGTAATTCCCGCTTCTTTGCACTTTTTCGGGAATCGCGTGTCCTCCGACGCGAATCCCCACCCGGGATGAATTCCGACTACTCCGCGTCTCTTCGCTTTTTCGATGATCAAATCGATGTCCAGATAGGCTCGCGGCTCGTCGCCCAGCAGAATCAACTCCTGCGCCGCGGAAGCGGCCGGAGCCGTTTTGTCTATATCCGTGGCGGTCATCGCGGCTACCGCCTCGAAACGCTCGCGAATGGAGCGACAGATGCGTCGAGCGGGAATACCCCGGTTCGCCACTAGCAAAGCTTTTCCCTTGAGAAATTCCTGAACGTCCGCGAATGATTTTCTTCCCATCTAATTGTTCCTAAATTGCGACTTTCGCGTTTGCCGTTATCCATTTATTTAATGGAGATTCGCTGTCGGTATTTTTATAAAA
Source organism: Desulfovibrio sp. (assembly GCA_014804865.1). Next base: position 4,301 of record JAAUYY010000041.1, on the reverse strand, counting down.
CAACTGCTATAGTCGGCGCGACGGACTCGCCGCGATAATCGTTATCGCGCGATCCCAATAATGGGCGTCAATCGAGAACGTCGTCTCGCTCCATGAGCGTCGCGGAAGGCTAGTCCCTGTAGCGTCCTCGCGAATTTTTATGGAGGGTATTTGTAATATAAACAATCGTTTTTGGCAATCGCGGGATCTAGCGTTTCGCTTCTCTCATTGATCCGGAGAAAAAGGTTAAAATTTCGTCGGTCGTCTCCACAATCGCTCCGCCTTCCTCATTAATTCCCCGAAAAATTCCCGTAATTCTCTCATCGCCATCGATCATTTCAATTTCATGATCGAGCCAGAGAAGTTTGCTCGCGATAAGCTCGCGGGGATTCGAGGCGTCAACAGCGCGGATATGCGCGAGAATTTTAATCCAAATTTCCAAAGGAGATAAATCCGGGAGTTTGGGACGCAACTCGCGCAACCCCACCGGAGGCAAGCCTAGTCCTTTTGTCTCGACTTTCGGCGCGTCGATATTCGTTCCTATGCCGGCGATTAACGCCCCCCGTTTTTCTTCAAGAAGAATGCCCGCCAACTTTTTTGTCTCTCCGTCGCGAATAGCAATTATATCGTTTGGCCATTTTATAAACAGTTCGCCAGCCAGGGCTTCAAGCGGCGGAAGGAAGAGAGCGGTCGCCGCTATAGCGCCAAGAGAGGACGCGAAAGTCCTCGTCACGGGGAGACGAAGAGACGCGTAAAGATTCCCCGGAGGGGAAACCCATCCCTTGCGAAGCTGGCCGCGTCCCATTGTCTGAACTCGCGCGACAACGCTGTCCCATACTTTCAACTCTCCCTTAGCCGCGAGGGAGGACGCTTCGTCCATGGTTGAAGAGACTTTATCAAAATAATGAATCATAACAGATCCTCCGAGCGCGTTGAAACCGCGAAAAACGCTTGAGTCAAAAACAAAACGATAAGCGCGACGACAATATTGACAAAAAAATTTGCGCGCAATATGTCATTTATTGGAGATAACAAAAATAATGAAACGACATATATGTCATAAAACTGCAAAATCTCTGGAAGACAATAATGACACAAGAAATAATCCATTACTTGCTGTATTCGCCGTTCCTTGAAAAACTCGCCGCTTCTTTTCCTTTGCCGCTCGCGATTGGATACGACGGCGAAATTCGTCTTAAAAGCGAAGTCTATCGCGATTCTCCCGATCGGGACGCTTTTGAGGCAAAGTTTCTCGAATTGATGGCGCCGTCGCGCGACGTCGCTTCGGAAACGCCGCGCGCGCGAAGCGAAATGTTGTCGGACAAATTTGTCAGTTTATTTTGGCAAATAAATTTTTCCGAAACNCCGATATTTTGCCAAGCGATTATACCGCTGGAANCCGACTTTTTTGTCGCCGCGCGANANAAGATTCTGGAACCCTATAAAAAGTTTTTCGAGNTGACNGCGAAAANANTTTTTGGGGAAGAGTCAAAATTTTTTGAGACATTATTGTCGCTATTCCAGGGCGAACGACTTCGTNTCAATACTGTCATTGAGTGNCATTCAAGNCAGTCCNGGGAANTTTTGCGCGTCATTCTTGGTTCGATTAGCGAAGCGAACGCTTCGTTTCTAACCTATATTAATGCCGATTTTTTTGTTAAGAACGCCTCGCAAAATAGGAGTTCGACCATTGATAGACTTCTCGCGGGAACGCGAACGCTGATAATTGAAGAACCGGAAAGGTTGCCGCTCGCGCTACAGGAAAAACTGGCGACAGAATTTTCGCGCGCGAAGATGGAACTAGCCTCGCGCGGCGATAAATCTGATTTAAAATTCCTGACCATATCCGGAGTTGATATTTCTTCCCTTGTCGATAAGGGAGAATTTTCTCCCGATTTGCTCGATATTCTTCAAACGAAAAAAATAATAATTATGCCGGGGCGGAACGACGCGCGAGACGACGAAGCCGCGCCAGGGGAGAGCGACGGCGAGAGCGCTTTTCATAACGCTTGGTCGAACAATTCAAAAGAAAACGATCCCGCCATATCCTCGAATAATCAGAGAGCTGCGAATGACAGCGAACGCGATCCCGAAAAGACTCGTTACGCTCAAATAGAGGAGGGGCAGTTCGAGCGTCCGGACGATTATTCGGATTTGGATATTGAAAAGAGCGTCGAGGACGCGGAGAGAAAATGCATTATGAAAGCTCTTCGACTTTCGAACGGTCGCAAGGACAGGGCGGCGGAATTATTAAAAATGAACCTGCGCACGTTTCATCGCAGATGCGCCAGACTGGGAATTTAGAAAATAGGCCTATTTTTGCAGATCCTCGCCTATTCTTTTTGTAACATTGTCTTTGATCCATTTGGCGTCGATCCATTCCAGCGGAGTCACTTCTTTGCCGCCGACCATAATGCCGAAATGCAGATGATCCCCGAAGGCTAATCCAGTTGTTCCAGTTTTGCCAATAATTTGCCCTTTTTCAACAATATCGCCGGCTTTGGCGATAATTTCGCTCATATGCGAGTAAAGCGACATGAGTCCGAGACCGTGATCAATAACGGCTAGATTGCCGTAAATTCCCTGCTCGCCGGTAAAGATCACTCTGCCGTTGTTGGCGGCGGGCACATTGTCGTTGCGCACGGACGCGAGATCAAAGCCCAGATGATAGGCGTCGCCGACTTGCTTGCCTTTGTAAAAAATGAGGCGGTGATCCGCGAATCCCGCGCGAGGCGCGGAACGGGGCATTCTCAGGAAAACGCCGTCCCAAAGCATTGCGGCGGAAGTGTCCGTCTTGAGATTTTCAAGCATTTGGGCGTCGGCCGCGCGCACTTCCTTGTTAATATATAAGTAGCAACGCAAGGGATCGGGAGCGTCAGGCGCGAGATGTTTTAACTTGTTTTCCACAACTTGAAGAAAATTGTCGCTTAAATCGAGCTTGTCGTTGCGAAAAGTTCTTTCGAAGGCCATGACATTAAGAGGCGCGATTGTCTCGTTTCCGGCGAGATCCGCCGCCAAGATTTTTATGGAGCTCTTAAATTCTCGCGCGGTCATGGTATAGGGAAATGGGAAAAAACAGAGATAACTGCCGTCCTTCTGCAAGTAGCCCGGCACAAAATAATCCTTTATGAGCACGCCTGTGCGAGAAACCTCCTCGTCTGTCGTATAGCGGATGACCCCCGCTCCTCCTCTTCTCACATTTGGGGGAAGATTTTTTAGCGAAACGCGCGGCGGCTGATTATCCATGCGCATATTAATCAGTTCCGTGCGCGTATTTCCCTGCCCAAATCCGGCCATGGAACCGTCTGTGGCGCGTATCTCAAGCTCGAATCCTCCCTGACGCAAATTTACGTCTTTAAGAGGAACTTCGGCTATTCTTTTCGGCAGATAAGAATCAAAATGTTTATTGTATATTTCATTCAGGGTATTGTTTTTGCGAATTCCGACGATTAATGAACGAACTCCGGACGGATCCTCCATGGCTACCCGCAATACAGTGGAATTGGACACTTTTCCCGTATCCGGAGAAACGCTGATTTCGGGTCCCGATAGATCCTTAAAAAACATATATCCCATGGATCCGAAGACAAGAATAAGAATCGCCGAAAGAACGGTGGTAAAAATTCCGCGTTTGCGCATTGACAGCTCCGTATGAATAAGAGGGATCTTAATCGGCGACGCGAGTTTTTGCAATACGAAGCGATAGTCGTCCCGCTGGATAAATTTTGGACTCGCGCCGCGCCGTAAAATTAAGCTTTTGGCATTAACATTAATCGAACGCGACCCGGATTATGCGGTCTCTTCGCGATTGACGTCGACGCGGAACGCGAGAATGAGAATTGCGCATTGACTTGCGCCGAATTTAAGATACGTTTTCTTTATGTCTTACGCCGAAATTCCCGCGTCGGTCAGATCGAGGGCCGACCCTGCCCGTATGCGAAAAAGAATGGTTCGCGACCAAATTTTCGCGCGCGGAATCACTGACGAGAGAATACTGGAAGCGATGCGCTCCGTTCCTCGTCATTTATTTGTGCCGGAGGCTTTCGCCTCTCGCGCTTACGCGGACACGCCTTTGCCTATTGGCTTTGGCCAAACCATCTCGCAACCATACATAGTCGCTTTAATGACGAGCGCGCTGGAACCCGAAGTCGGCTCTCGCGCGCTCGAAATAGGAGTAGGCTCCGGCTATCAGGCGGCTATTCTGGCTTCTATGGGATGCTTTGTTTTAGGAATAGAACGGGTTCCGGATATTTATAGGCAGACCTTGACTCGCGTAAAAAGTTTGGGGCTCGCGTCGCGGATCCATCTCTATCGCGGCGACG
>JAAUYY010000040.1 GCA_014804865.1 Desulfovibrio sp. | reverse complement strand
GGATAATTAAAAGGAATATTCTTAAGTACGCTCAAAAAAAACAAATTGTAGAGAAAAATTACGATTCCAGTTCACAGCCTGGCAAGATAATACCCAGGATTAACGTAACGGACTTTAATAAACTTATGCGAAGCGCCATGGCGCTTGTCACGCTTCTGATCTGCGGCTGGGGCTTGCGTCAGCTTGTCATCGGCCCCATCTACAATACGGCGGTGGATGTAATTTTTACTACTATTTGCACCGTCGCCGCCATAAGATTTCTTACCATTCTGGCGCGCTTCTATATGGATACCTATTTGAGGGGCAAAGGGCGCGATCTGGCGAACTCTCAGGAGAGGTCGCTTCTGCCTATCATTAATGGAATAATCTGGGCCGTCGGCGCCACTTTTTTACTGGATAATCTTGGCTTCAAGGTTTCCACGATCATAGCCGGCCTGGGTATTGTCGGCGTGGCGGTTGGCATGGCTGGCCAGACCATTATCAAGGATTTTTTTGGCTATCTGGTGATCTTGCTGGACAAGCCGTTTGTAATCGGAGACTTTATTATCCTCTCAACGGGAAAATCCGGGAATGTTATCTACGTGGGGCCGAAAAATACTAGATTGATGAGTCTCGAAGGGGATCTCATTGTGTGCCCCAACGCGGAAATAACCAGCGCGACGCTAACGAATCAGGGAGACATAGCGGAGAGAGAGGTAGAGATCGTGCTTGGCGTCGCCTACGCGACCCCGATGGAAACAGTGCGGAAATTCCCGGATATAATAAAAGAGGTTGTGAACTCTTTCCCCCAATGCAGATACGAGAGATGTTGCATGACAAGTTTTGGAACGGCCAATTACCTGTTTCAGCTTATTTACAAGGTAAGGGAAGAGGGAGGCGGTTTGAACGCGTTCATGACTACCCAGATGGAAGTTAATCTCGCCATTCAGGAAAGGGAAAACCAGGAAAAAATAGCCGGAGCCTATCCGACCCAGACCATTCTCCTGACTGATATGACGCCGGAGAAACAGTAGGATCGGTCGGCGAAAGCGAGAATTAAGAATTAATCGAAGGAAATTGTCTCACTCGCCAAATCGCGTTTAAGAGAGCGTCTCGGCGTTTTATCGCAAAGAGCCTGTTTTCGCGAAACGATCGACAAGATCGAAAACGAGATCGTTCCCTAGAAAAATGTTCTCGCGTATGGCGCTTTGGAAATTTGGCAAATCGCGCTCGAAGCGCTCGAGAAAATCCTTATTAAGCGTATCCATGGAGGCGACGCGACCATAACCAAGCTTTTCAAGATAAAAGGCGTTAAAGCGTTGCTCGACCATGGCCTCCAGGGGAATGGAGAGAATTGGCTTGCCCAAATACAGCGCCTCGCTCATCAGAGTATGACTGCCTCCCTGGATAACATACGCGCAACTCGCGAGAAGATCGATGAATTCGCTTTCGCTTTTGGAACGGAATACGACGTTCCCCGTTCGTCCGGTCATGTCTCCATAACCGAAGACATAAGCCGTTCTGTCGGTTGAGGATAAAAGGAAGTCTATGAGCCTTTTGTCTGTGGAATTGCTTTGATAGACGAGAATATGCCGATCGTCTCGCGGCTGGGAACGGATAACGCCGTCGCGCAGAATGGGAGGAAGGACGCGCGTATCGCGGATATGGCGGGGCAGAAGCGGAGGCGCGTAGAAAGAGATTATGATATTCCAGTCCGTCGGACGGAACAGATAGCGCGGCGTAAGACCCTGGATAAAGGCGTCGCGGCGCAGGGAGAGTGGCGCCTCATGTCGGCACGAAGTGATCGTGTGCTGATGATCAAGCGTAAGGCACGGTATTCCCGCGACCTCGGCCGCGCGAGGGACGAAATATTCCAGATCGGTCATACACACATCGGGCCGGAAGTCTTCGATAATCTTCAAGGCTTCGCGGATGTATTTTTTCCGATTGGCGAGAAGGGGAAAGGCGCGTTTTATCGTCGCGGGGAGATCGACCTTGTAATTTTTGAAGACTGTTCCAAGATTCGGCAGGCGCTTCGTCGGAAATTCAGGCTCGAGCACGGAAGGCGCGTCGTCCGAAGCGACGAAAAGAAATTCATGGTCGGGCAGAGCGCGTGCGATGGTAAGTCCGCGCATGGCATGTCCATGGCCGGTGCCGTGGATCCCATACAATATCCTCGCCATCTTTCCTCCCTCCCGAGCGAGTCTCATCATATGCTCATTATATTATAGTAGATAGCGCGGCGCCTTGACAAGAGAGACTCCAGATAATATATTAGCGGCAGGTCGGGCGGCGTCAGCTCTGCGAACCCCGTCAGGTCCGAAAGGAAGCAGCGGCGACAGTCGTTGTCGGGCGCCCGGCTGTTTTACGCGACAAGGCTTTGCCAAGGTCGCTTTTTTTGTATTTTTTGAGCAAATTTTATCGACGCGGCTTCCTTCGCGGGAGTTCGGCGCCGGAATATTTGAGCGGCGGCTAACATGGCTGATTTTCTCAAGGATCTACGCGAGCTGGTCGGGGGCGAAAATTTTTTCGACTCCCGCGCGGATCTTGTAGCGCTAAAGTCTCGCCCCGGCTTCGGACGCGCTCCTGAAAATTTGCCCTTGCCCGAAGCGGCGGCGACGCCGGTCAATCTCGCGCAGGTTCTTGATATTTTTAAACTTTGTCGCGCCCATTCTCGCGAGATAAATATTTTTGGGAGCGGATCGAGGCCAGTCGTTTATCGTCCTAAAGGCGAATATATCCTTTTATCGACGACTCGTCTTTCGCGCGTCATCGATATTGATCCGGCGAACAGGATCGTCGCGGTTCAGGCCGGGGCGAGAATAAACGCCCTCAACGAAGCGATCCGCGGAGCGGGCCTTTATTTTCCCCAGTTCTCAAACTACGCGCCATCCGGAACTATCGGAGGCGCTTTGGCCGCGAATGTCGCGACCGTTTCGGGAGAAAAATACGGGCCGATCGGTTCTTTCGCGTTAGAGCTGGAAATCGTCGCCGGTTCCCTCAAGCGATTATGTTGCTCCGGTCAGAACGGCCAACCGGGAAAGCTTGTCCCGTCTTTTCCCCTCGCGCCTCTTTTTTGCGGCTCGTTTGGATGCCTGGGACTGATCGGAGCGGTCGCTCTAAAAGCGCTTCCGATTCCTGAAAAGCTCGAGTCCTTGATCGCCGTATTCCCGGAGGACATTCGCGCCGCTGAAGCAGTCGCGGGAATCGCTCAGGCCCCCGTTCCGCCGGAAAGGTTGCTTATCGAAAGCCGCGCGGCCTCTTTTCTCGCCAACGCGGGGGACGACAAGGCGCGGCTTTTTATCTCTTACGCCGGATCCCGAGGCGACGTTGGCTCGGCCCTGGCCCGAGCGCGGGATATTCTGAAAAATTGCGGAGTCCTGGAGATCATGTCGCCCGAGCGCGCTCCGGTCTCGCTACCCGCCGCTCTCGGCAAATTGAAAGAGCCATATCTGCTCGTTTCCTTCTCCGCGCTCCCTTCGCGCCTTCCCGCCGCCGCGGAAGCTGTAGAAAAAATCTGCCGCGAAAACGGCTCCCGCTTCCTATTTTACGGCTCTCCTCCTAACCTGACTTTCGCGTTGACAGGGAAGGAATCCGAAAAGGCCAAACGCGAAATATTCCATCTCGAGTTGACCTTAAATAATCGGCTTCACTCCGAAGATGATCTCGCTCTCGACAAGGCGCCCTGGAGCAAACAGCGCGGCGAAATTACTGATATTTCCTCCGAGATTCGCAAAATTTTTGATCCATACGGGCTTTTTGCCGGCGCTCCCTATCCCGACGAGGAGGAATGCTGGTGAAAGCGATAGCGAACGCGCTCTCCGGCTGTTCCCAGTGCGGCGTCTGTCAGGCAATCTGTCCGATATATAATCTGACTGGTATCGAAAGCGACGGCCCCAGGGGAAAGATCGCCATTCTTCGCGCTGTCGCGAGAGGGGAGCTGACCGAACGGGAAGCTTCGGCTTCTCTGCGGCGTTGCCTTCTCTGCGGCGCCTGTTCGAGCGCCTGCCCCGCGGATGTTCCCGTAGCCAACGCTCTCGAGCGCGCTCGCGGACTAATTCGTCCGGGAAAGCGCAAGACGCGCGAACTCGCGTTCGACTTTCTCGCGGGGAGCCCCCGCCTCTGGAACATCGTCCAGAACGCTCTTTTTCAGCTTTGGCGGGCTCGCGAATATTGTCCTCCGCCGCTGGATAGTCTGGGAGATTCGTTCCCCGCGCCGCGCGAAAGAATTTCGGCGATTAACACGCCGCCGCGCGATGGAATAAAGAGAATTTTGCTCTGGCCAGGCTGTCTGGCCTATCGCGGACTGCCCGGAGTTCTTGAAGCGTGCGCCGACGTTTTGACCTCGACCGGTTTTGATCTCATAGTTCCAGACAATCTTCCCTGTTGCGGTCGTCCGGCTCTTCTCGCTGGAAACGAGGGGAAAACGCGACGACTCGCCATCGACGCGCTTAAGGCGCTTGCCGCCTACAAGTTCGATTACCTTGTCGCGCCCTGTCCCAGATGTCTCGCCGCCATTCGCGACGTCTGGCCGCGTCTGCTCGCGAAGGACAAGAATCTAAAGGAAGAGGCCGACGCGATCGCTTCCCGCGCCGCGGATATAAACGCGTTCGCGATTAAGTATAATATTGGGATCGACGCTAACGATCTCGCGCGAAACGGGACCCAGTCCGTTCCGAAGACAGGGGCCGGAGAATGGATCAAAAGCGCGCAAAGCCAGACTCTCGAGGCGCATTGCGGCGCCTGTCTTCCTTCGACAGAAAAGCGTCTTCGTCGCGCTCTCGCCAAGGACTGCCGCGATCGTCTGCGATCGACAGGGGATAAGCGTTTCGTCTCGTCTTGCCCGGGCAAAGTCGCGACGATACGACGCGTCATGCGGGACTATAACGATCCGACGACTATAAGACATTCGATCGAGATCGTAGCGGAAAATCTCAAACAAAAGGCGTCCGCGAAGCTGTCGCCTGCCGGAGAAAAAAAATCTCCCGGCGCGAAAGCGCTGGGAGACGGCGAACTCGGTTAAAGGTCGATTAATCTTTTCTTTCGAGATTGGCCCGCATTTTCAAACTCGTGTGGCAGGGCGAGCATCCCTTGAAGCCTTGATATTTCCCGGCGAGAGGCTTATGGCATCCGAAACATGAGCGCTTCGTATCAGGCGCGTGATAAGCCATATAAACGCTTAATACCTCGCGGGACGAAGGCGCCGTTATTGCGTGGCATTCCTTGGCCGTGCACGAGGCGTAGCGATTTCCGGGCAAACCCTCATGATGACAGTTTCGACAGGCGATATCTTTATGATTCGAATGATTGAACGTAACATACATTCTTTTTGAGTCGCCCGCGTCTATGAGAATGGGGCCGGAAATGTTTTTAAGATTCGGTCTGGCGGCGTCCGCGCAGGCTGGACTCGCGAACAGCAAAAAGCAGAAAACAAGGATCAGATAGCGCATAGTGCCTCCGGGGATGACTTTCTTGGTATCTAACATAAATATCGGGCTATGTACAGGAGCGGTCGTCCGTTTTCTCTCGAATATGCCTTTTCTTCCCGCTTCTTTCTGTCGCGCCTGAGTTCGCGCGATAAAAACTCTTAATTTACCTCAATACGCTTAAGGCCAACTACATGAACGAATGCGATTGCCTGCTTCTCGCCGACTATATCGTCACGCAAAACGAAAGGCGCGAGATTATCGAAAAGGGCGCCGTGGCGGTCGATAATGGAAAGATAGCGGATATCGGAGCCGCCGAAAAAGTGGTTCCCAATTGGAAAGGCCGAAAAAGCGTCGACGCTGGACAAGCCTTGATTATGCCTGGTCTGATCAACGCTCATACGCACGCGGCGATGACCTTCCTGCGCGGACTCGCGGACGATCTGCCCTTGCTCGATTGGCGTAGAAACACTGTTTTTCCCATAGAAGCGCGACTCGTTCCCGAAATCGTCGAGCTTGGCTCCTTGCTTGGATACGCCGAAATGCTGGCGACGGGAACTACGGCCTGCGCGGATATGTATATATTTGAAGACTCCGTATTCAAGGCCGCGAAGCGAGCCGGAATCCGGTGCCTTGGCGGCGAGGCGATTTTTTCCTTTCCTTCGGCGGCTTGCTCCGGCCCTGAAGAAGCGTTGGAATTAACCGGCGAACTGGCCGAGCGCTACGCGGACGATCCGCTTATCGACGTGGCTGTAAATCCTCATTCGGTTTATACAGTCGAGCCGAAAATCTTGCGCGCCTGCTCCGATCTTGCGAAGCGGCTGGACGCGCCCCTGCATATTCACCTTGCGGAGACCGCGAGCGAGACAGTCCTCTGTCTCGAAAAGAGCGGCCAAAGGCCGATCGCCCTCGCGGAGGAAAACGGCGTGTTTGACGGCTTGGCGCTCGCCGCGCACCTTGTGGACATCAATGAGGAGGAAGCGGACTTCCTGGCTTCGAAAAACGTTGTCCCTGTTCATAACCCGGGATCGAACATGAAGCTCGCGTCTGGAGTCGCGCCCGCGCCAATGATGCTAGAGCGCGGTCTTCCGGTCGCTCTGGGCACAGANGGGCCCGCGAGCAACAACACGCTTAATATGTTTGCGGAAATGAACAGGACAGCGCTCTTGCATAAGGCGACGAGCGGCGACGCGGAGGTCGCTCCGGCTTCAGTCGTACTCGATATGGCCACAAGGAACGGAGCCAGGATATTTCGCGCCCCCGGCCTGGGCTCCCTGGAAAAAGGCGCCCCCGCCGATCTGATTATCCTTGATATAACCGCCCCGCATATGCGTCCTTTTTATAACCCGGTATCGCAGATCGTTTACGCGGCGTCCGGACATGAATGTCGACTGACCATGATCGATGGCAAAATTCGATACGACAAAGGGAAATACAGTTTCGATTATGACGAGTTGCTTCGCGAGACGGAAGCGCTAAAGAAGTTCGTTCGCGGGAAATATTCTTAATTGACGAGAGCGGCGATTTTCAGTACAAATTTTTTTCCAGTTAATTTTATTTTGGGAAGGGTGTTATGATGAACATAATCAGGACTTGCGCCTTTTTCGTCGCCACTGTCGCCCTGCTTGCCTGTACGACAAGCGGCCCCAGGAAGACTCTGGACGAGCTCGCTTCGGCGCTTCAAAATAATCGACCGGAGGAATTTCTGTCTCTCGTAGATATGACGGCTTACGCCGACAATTCCCTCGCGGCTTTGACCAGCGGAAACGCCGTTTACGACTCGCTCAACTCTTTAAGCTCAATGCTTGGATTGGGCGGCCTGGACGCCATGATCAACAGCGTTATCGATTACCGCGCCGAACTCAGCGACAAATTGGCCANGGAAGTCGCCAGCGGCGAGCTCGCGTCGCGTTGCGAGAAATCNGGCGAAACTAATTGCCCATGGGTTCCGGTTTCCTTGAGAGAGGCGCAAATAATAGAGATCGCGCCCTCAGCCGCGATCGCGAAGGTAACTACCCCCGCGAAACTTACCAGCTGGATAGCTCTGCGCAAAGTCGGNGAAAAGTGGATGGTTACCGGTCAGGCGCTTATGGAGGAAGANGCGCGCAAATACGCCCTGAATCCCGGAAAAAGCGCGGATCCTGATGCGAAAAGCATTTAAAGCGCCGCTAACACTCTCGCTAATCCTCTTCCTCTGTCTCGCTCCGGCGATCGAGGGCGACGCAAAAACTCTGAAAGTCGCTCTCCTGCTGGAGCATGACGGCGACTCGCCCTTTAACGCCTTATTAAAGGCCGGATTAGAGCGCGCCGGACGCGAGCTGGGAGCGCTTTGCTCGACCATAATAGCNCCCAGAGGAGGCGAACAGGTCGAGATATTTCGTCGCGTCGCCTCCGAATCAGATTTGGTCATCGTCGCGACAGACAACTTGCATGAGATATTGCGCGATAACGCGGGCGCGTTTCGCTCGACCAAATTTGGCTCTATCGACGCTGGCATACGCGCGAGAAATATAATGTCTGTTACTTTCGCCGACGAACAAGCCGCGTTTTTGGCGGGAGTAGCGTCGGCTCTGGCCGCTCCAAAGGCGCCTCTCGCGTGGCTGTCCGGCGAGGACGTTCCCGCTCTGCGAAGTCTCTACAACGGCTACGTCGAAGGCGCGAAACTCGCGGATCCGGATCGNCAAGTCGCCCAGGCTGTCTCGGGATCGTTCGTCGATCCGAGAGCCGCCGCGGAAAAGGCCGAGAGTCTCCGCGAACGCTCTCCGGCGGTCGTCGTTCTCGCTTCCGGATTGGGAAACGCCGCCGCCAGGCGGGTTTTAGGTGAAATTTTGACCGTGGCCATGGATGGAAAGATCGAAGCTCCCAATACGTTGGGATCCATTGTCAAGGCGCTTGATCGAGCTGTTTTTGAAATTGTCGATTCGGCCGCGAGCGGCGCCTTCGNCGCGAAGGAAATTAGAGTCTACGATCTTGCCAACGGCGGAGTAGATTTTATTCTGTCTAAAGACGCTTCAAAAAAATTCGTCGACGCGGCCAGGCGAGTCCGCGAATTAAAAGAAGAGTTCGCGAAGGGCGCGCTCCGTTTGCCNTCCCTTCGCCAGAGAACGCTTTGCGACTGTCTCGATTGAGTGGATTTTCAAGGCGATTACCGCGTTGGGTTTAATATATTTATTTGGCGAGACGACGGCGCGCCTCTTTGGAATTAGCGTAAAGACGCGAAGCTCGAGGCGTAGATANGCCGGAATTTTCAAGATAAAGATTTTGCGCGAAGTATTAAATTCAAGCCTTTTTGAATAACCTATAGCGCGTTGCGACTGAAAANCCCCAACGCGCCTGGGCGTCTTTGCTCCGCGTAGAAGCCCGCAAAATTACAGCGACGAGAATTTGCTTCCCGCGGGGTATTTTCCAGCGCGATTTGTTATAGTAAGGGCGGAGCAGGATCCGCCTTGTTTTATCTTGTTACATTTTAATTTATTGTTGCGAATCATGTCAAAAATCTTAAAACGGGTATTTATTATCCTCGCTTTTTCGCTGATTGTATCGTCCGCGGCCAACGCGCGCGTTGTCGATGGAAACAAGATAATGGATCAGGATATGGGCGAGAATCTCTGCGCTCTGACCTTCGATGACGGGCCGTCGATCTATACCCCGGCCTTGCTCGATATGCTCGCGTCTTATGGGATCAAGGCCACTTTCTTCCTGCTCGGGAGAAGCGCCGACTATTATCCGGAAATAACAAGGCGCATTGTTCGCGAAGGGCACGAAGTGGGCAATCATTCCTGGTCGCATCCAAACCTGAAGCGATTGTCGACCGACGCTCAAGCCTGGCAGATCGAGCGGACGGACGAAATCTTGCGCGATTTGGGCGCCGCGCCTCTCTATATGAGACCTCCTTACGGGGCGTTCGATGAGCGAACCGAGAAAATAGCCGAAAAGCTCGGCGTCTCGCTTATTCTCTGGTCCATGGATAGTTACGACTGGAAAAGGCTTCCCGAAAATTACGCCCAAATTTTGTCGACCCGCGGCACTGTATACGCGGAGGGCGAATTGCGCGGAGTCTTTCTCTTTCACGACATCCACAAAGCCACGGTCGACGATTTG
>JAAUYY010000039.1 GCA_014804865.1 Desulfovibrio sp. | reverse complement strand
CTCCTAAACCCGCTTTGCAATCTTTCGGGGATTACGACGGCGCAATGCTCCTGACAAGTCTGGATGGCGTCATATACGCCGTCGAAAAAATCCCTGCCCGCGGGTCCAAGCCATATATCCATGACTTAAAGCGCCGCCATCGCCGGAAAAGCTATCTTATCGAGAAAATAAGCCCCTCTTTCCTCGCGCAACAAAGACATGGAGCGCAAAAATGTAATAACATTATCGTACGAAGAATCGTCCATATTATCCGGCTTTAGCGCGGTCAGATCCGCCGAAGATATCGGCTCGTCAGGGAAGAGATCCCTTATCGTATCGACCACTTCCCTGACTAGCGGCAAATCCTGAAGCAATTTGTCGACTTCGTTTTTTATTATCGAATCATCGATGGTTTCCTTTATTCGCGACGCGGCTATCTCTTCGGCCTCCATCAGACTCTCTATAAGAGCCGGCCAGCCTCCGGTCGCTTCCATGATTTCGGCAGTCCTGTTCGCCGGCAGATCCTTGTCAAGCAAATAACTGCCGATACCTATGGCTGACCAGGGCTTGAGTTGTATCTCATGCGCGGACAGGCTGGAAGCGTAACCTTTCGCGATAAAACGGAAGAAATCCCTGGGCGAAATCAGACAGATGATTTTGACGTATTTCTTGTCTGTATGAAGCGCGTCAAGCCACGCGGACGCCGCTCGCATGAAGTCCACGATATTGTTCGGAAATTCGCTCGAAGCTATCCAGGCCAGCATCCCTCCCGCTTTAATCTTCCCGTATTCCTTGCGCAAAGAGGCCATGGCCTCGTCCTTGTTTTTCCCGCTTATCTTTACGCAGACAAGACGGGAGCCATATTCGACGCTGTCGGTTATCGCTTTCAGAGCCTCAGGGGCGCGATCCAAACCGAGTCCCGACCATCCCGAAATCCATTGCAACCGACTGCTCTTGTCCGAGAGCAAATTATATTGCGAAGCGGTAAAAATGTTGGCCGTTTTCATGCGCAGATCGTCCGGATTGCCTGGTTGTTCGTAAGGCCTATCCTGATATTGAACTAGCTCGTCAATAATACTGTCCAGTCCCCCCAGAAACTCGATAATATTTGGCGTGCGCGCGCGCCAGCCGCCTTCGAGGGAAATCAAAAGACCCAGCCCCTCCATTTCCCTCAAAAGAGTCAGCAGAGCGTTCGCGTCGCAGTTATCGGCATTAAAAGCCGCTGGCCAATACTCGCGCAGTTCCTCTAGAAGCTTGCGGGCTGTCATAGCCCTGGAGCTGTTGAGCGCCATAACATAGCCTATGACAAAATAACGCTTGTCCAGAGCCAGGGACATTGTAAAGCTGTCCTTGATCTTTTCCCTCAAGCGAGGCGAAGCGTACACTTTAAGCATCGTGTCTTTGGTAATGGTATAGTTGGGGCCTCTGTCCGGGATGTTCTTTACTGTTTCAAGCAACTCGTGGCAGAACATCTGAATCAGCTTCGGCTGATAGTTACAGTAATTCAAAGCCATGCGCGCCAGTTTTTGCGACTCAAAATTGATGCCCAGCAACGCGAGCTTCTCGGTCATCAGCTGGTAGGCCGAATCCGTATCCATTGGGCCTATGCATATGGACTCTAACTGATGAAAAGGAGAGTTGGGCTCGTTTTTGAAACGTTGAACGGAGTGCAGTCCTGTGAATACAACTTTGAATCTGCTTTTTGTATCCTGCATTAGATCGCGAAGAGCTTTGACTTCGGCGAATCTATTTTTCTTGTCTTCTTCGAGCGCGTTGTCGCATTCGTCAAGCAAGAGCAGAAGCTCCCTGTTCGTGTCCGCCTCCATCCAGTCCCGCAACCTGTCGAGGAAAGACTTGCGACTGGCGTTGCGATCGACAATGCCCTCCTTGATACAGCATTTAAGCGCCTCCTCAAGCAACGATGTGGCTTCTTCGGGGATACTTTTTCTAATGACTCTCTTTACCCCTTTATTATCCGCTCCATTCTCTACCTGGAGCAACAGGGCGCTCTTGCCCAATTGCCTTCCGCCAAAAATAACGCAGGCTCCGGAGGAGGATCGCACGGAGTCTATATCTTTCTTTCTGCCGTAGAACATCTCTTCGGGCACATCGCCTCTCGCGTCCGGAGTATAAGGATTCAATGGCGCGCCGGCCAGACAGATATCAAACATGCGCTGGAGTCGATATTCGTTAGGCTGTCTGGCCAGATAATGGAATACGTTGGAATCGATGATCAATGGATAAGGACGCCATTCCGTTCCCATTTTCATGATTTTTAATCTGTCAGCATAGGAAAGATTGCCAAAAACCAGCAGGGTTACCGCGTCGTTAGGGTGAAATCTCCCCGATTGCATTAACTTGTCAATATCCGCCGGCGTTGGTGAATTCCATCCCATCGCGATGATATGCCGTCCGCGCGCCCTGCTCCCCCAGTTTGGCAAGGGACTCTTTATAGTCATATTAGAGCTGAACACTCGCCAATAGTGAGGTCTGCCCTCGTTATAAGCGTCATTGATCTGCTCGTTCCTTTCGAGATTGAACCCAAGCCAGCGCAAGAGGCTGGTAATAAGACCGACAGATTCCGCCGATCTCAAGGGTTTGTTCGCCAGTTTCGCTCCCTCGCGCCAGAGATCGCTCTCGTCTTCCCAGGGTCGGATCGCGTCTATCTCTAACAAATCGTAGAAATCCTTGCTCGCCCCAAGCTGGCTGGGACTATCGATGTCCCGCTTTGGGAAGGGACGCGAAGTCTCGCTAATCCATGCCTCCATGCGGGCGATATTGTCATGGGCTACGCTATAACTCTTGTCTTCTCGCGTCTCGCGGGCGATCTCGTCCAGGAAATCGCGAGCGTCCCGCATATCCCCGACGCTCTCCTTCAGACTCTCTACTCGCCCAATGACTTCGTTCAGCATCGTTTCATCCCAGAACGAAAGCAGTTCCTCAATGGAAGCCAGATCGTTCATAGTTTCCAGAGGGTCTCCGCTGTCTTTCCAGGCTGTCTTGATGTCATTAAGCTTTAGATTCGCCTCGTTTTGCTGATTAATATTGCTGGCGCCGCGGAAATAGGAATCGACGATGAGATTTTCCAATTCGTCAATCCTGTCCTTGACCTTCTTCGCCCATATTTTTTCGGATACCCGAAGCGCGTCCGCGACGCCGAAAGCGGGCGCTTTCGATAAATCGAAATTTAAAAGATCTGTCAGCCCCTTCGCGGGCGAAATTTTGTCTATTTCGGGAAACGCCTCCAGAAAAACTCCGACGCGAGGATAGTCTCCCCGCAAAGCGCGCCAGACCAGGGATGAGGCGACCAGCTCCCGGTCGTTCTGTTCGTTCATGAAAACAGCCAACGACAGCTTGTCAGGATCGAAAACCGGTTTCCTGGACGGCTCGGAAAATGGCAAGCGCAAAGGCCAAAGCCTTAATTCCTCCGCTGGCTCCGGGCCAGTCCGGTGCGCGATTCCATTTTTCAACAATTCTATCTGCCGCTTGAAAAACCGCATTCCCGGCGCGTCGCCAAGCTCGTCCAGTTTCGCGTTATGAAAAATGTCATGAAACTGCGCTTCGCGAGCGTCGGACTCGGCGCGCTGACTATCGCTTGTCTGCTCTCGCCATTCTAACAATAACTCCAAACAGTACGCTATATCGTTATGGAGAGTTACGCGCGCTCCGGCCTCTATATTTCTGGTAGTCGACTTTCTGCCGCGATTGCGATTGATTATGTCGTCATAAGCGCGGGAATCGCTTAATCTTTTGATATGTTCATCAAGTTCGACGTAATTCCCCTTGAGACATTGCTCCAGCGGAACGCCCAGTTCTCCGCCCGGATCAAACATATGCCGTCTGGCTTCGGTCGCCGGCTGGTATTGAGTTTTCGCGGTTCGCATTTTTAACAGGAATTTCCTCGTTTCTTCGCGCAAATTGTCTAGCGAAGCCGCGGCTAATTGCTTTCCGCTCTTGCCCTGAAGAATTTCCTGCGGTATTGGCTGACCGCGATAGACTATTTCCTTGAGCTTTTTGAAAATATGCGCTACGGGCCGGAACACGGGCTCGTTCTCAAGCGTTTGAAGAGCGGTCGCCATATCGGGCATGGGCATGAGCAGAGCCGGACGCAGTATCGCCGACGCGAGAAGCGCCAGTCGCGTCTCGTCCAGGGACTCGGCCTCGATAGCCCGCTTGAGCAAAGTCGCGAAGCGCTCCTTTTCCTCGGGTCTGCGCGCGGTCATTTTGGATCCAATGTGAACAAGCTCCGCGAGCCACTCTGGAATATCGCTTTCCTCGCCCTGGGCGACGCTTAACCAGTATAGCCCGGCGGTGTCGCCATTTTGCAAAAGCGAAGCGACAGACTCTTCGCTTGAAATATGGACTCCGTCTGAAGTCCGTTGATCGGGGACGCGCTCCATTAATTGACTTAATATATCCTCGACTTGATCTTCGACGCTTTCCTGCGAACGCTTGCGCCTTGAACGTCCGGAATTTTCCATCTCAAATCCGGCGCCTACCGTAGAGTCCGCAATTTCTGACGGATGCCCGAGATTGCCCAATTCTCCCAAATCTATATTTTGATAATTCCTGCCCAATGGCTCGAGCGCCGCTTCATAATCCTCGAAGTCTTCCAGCTCTTCGCTTTCTTCCTTAAAATCGCCAATACTGGCCGCGTCTTCCGCCGCGCTCCCCGAANAGCCCCGATCTTCCGNTTCTTTCGCCGCGTCGTCTAAATCGTTGGCGGAAACGTCGCTCGCNTCTTCCGAGTCGTCGGTTTCATCGGCGAAGTCGCTATCCGCCTCCGCTTCGGCGAACACATTCTCATCGCTCAAAACCTCCGCGGCGTCATCGGGAACGCTTCCGACGGCGTCTATTGTCGGGAAATTGTCTTCGCGGATATTATCCTCTTGCGGCGCTTCGCTCTCCGCGCTCTCGGGGATATCTTCGGCTTCCGCGCCAACTTCGTTCATATCCTCCAAAGGCGACGATTTTTCTAGCTCGACTGATTCTTCCTCGCTATTGTCCATTTCCGTCCTGTCGCCGTCGCCATGCTCCGGCGAGCGGNCNGAANCCTCTCCCTCGAATATTTCCGAATCCAGATTTGATACGGGCGCCTCTCGATCAGTTTCGGCGGTNGNTTCTTNGTTCGCGGNTATATCGACGTTTTGTTTGTTTTCCGCGGAGGCGTCGGCTGGNNCCGCGTCAGCGAGAGAAAAACCGCCCCGNGCNAATTTGGCGACGAAATTTTTTGAAAAAGGAATGCTCGCGCCCATTTCGTCTTCAAGAATATCCCAGTCAAAATCGCCGTAATCCAGTTCGCCGCGCAA
This sequence comes from Desulfovibrio sp., assembly GCA_014804865.1. The sequence continues at coordinate 5,559 of JAAUYY010000039.1, read as the reverse complement.
AGCGGGCAGAATGACGCGNAGGAGCCANGATTTTTCCGGCGCGAGTTCGCCGCGCTCCAGGGCGGAGATTTCCGCCGCGGCCAATTCCCGATCCTCTTGTTTCATNGGCGGNGAAATACGCTCAATATCGGCCAGNAGCTCTTGNCTGGAAAATCTTTTGGGCAGCAAATCGACGCAGGCGCTATGCAGNTTNCTCAAAAGCTCATCGAANGANTCGTCTAGCTTGCGGGCAAGCGNCCATCCTNTCGAGTCCTTAAATGAAGANGTTGGGTNGTCGTCCGCGAAAGAGGACAAACTCTTTCCTAGTTTTTTTAGTTCGCGCAAATATTCGCGTTTAGCGGGCAAGTAACGTTTGGAAAGAAAATCGTCGAATTTAATCAGATCATCGATAGATTCAAAGGACGAATTTTTCAGCTCGCTCAATATTTCAAGCGTTCCGCCATAATCTCGGGCGGCTTTGGCATTTTTCCGCAATTTCATCATGCCAAAAGCGCGAAGCGCCGGCGCGAGATCCGCCAACGAATCAAGCAAGGCGTCGGCTTCGGCCTCGTCCTCCAAAATCCTCTCCAAATCCTGACCCGATATATTGACATCGACCCCCAGGAGGGGCCCGCAAAGCGCCAGTCCGCAAACTTGTCGCCAGGACTTTTCCGCCGAGTCATTGAGAAAGCCAAAGAAATAGTGGAGAAAAGCGCGGCGAACCAAATCGGCGCGCAAGCCGGATTTTAGTCCTTTTCTGATCTTGACTATAAAAGCGGGAGGAAGCGCGTCGCCGGGCGCGCTCGAAACGGAAGTTCCTTTAGCGCAAAACGCGTAGATAGCCCGGGGCATAAAACGCTTGCCGAACGCGTCCTTGAGAATCGATTCCGATTTGGCTTTCCAGAGGATGTCAAGATACTCGTCAGGCGGACAGGCTTCCATATATTTAGGCAACTGATACATTAATGAAGCGAGATCCATTTTTTTGAACGAGTCCGCGCGCCTGGAATATAATTCATTTAAATAAAGATTTTTCTTAAGTGCTTCCAAATCGATAGCGTCTGGCGGATTGGCGGAGTTGACATTGTCTGAAGTCGACATTCCGATTTGCCTCCCGAAGAATAGCGATTAGCCAAATTTAAAATTATAATCTGGCGCTATGAAGATATCCGGCCGAAATGGTCGCGCGAAAGCGATTGTTCGCGCCTATTTCGCGGGAAAAGCGCGATTTTTGACAGGGCGAACGCATGAAAACATCCTCAACGGGATATTTTATTCAAGACTGGCTTTGAGAAAAAGCTATCGCCTCCGCTCCCGCGAAGACAACGCGCCCTTTTTCTATATTTGACAATATTCGCGGCTGTATTGTCAAGGAGACCATGTCGCCTCCAATCTTGCGCAATCAATTGACTTTGTTCCAGCTGGCGACTCTTCGGAGCGCATTAAAATGACGTTTGCCAAAGCGAGCGCGCCGTTTCGCATTTTGTCGGATTCGCGCCGCTCTGCCCCCGCGGAAGGCGGGCTTTTTTTATATAGCAAAGCGCGCTTGAATTTTCCCTTATCGGCTAGGCGAATTGCTTGTCCATTTGCGGCAGACAAATCATGCGACAAGGCGAATAGTCCTTTCGGGCCTGGCCTTTGGCTGGCAAGCTCGCCTGGGGATAATTTCGCGGGCCCTTCGCATGGCAAAGCCATAGNGCGCCGGGGATTTTCAATCGCGTCGCGCTAAAGTAGATTCTCATGACGATACAGGATAGAGAGAAAATCTAAAAGCGGAAAGCGAAAGATTTAGCGGATCGGCTGATTTTGCTNTTCGACGGAATCNAACGAACTGACGCGGATGGCTAAAACAAGAAAGTCCGCGAATTTCAACAACTTGCGGACTTAAACGAACCTTTATGAACTAATAGTTGGTGCCCGGAGCCGGACTTGAACCGGCATGGCCGAAGCCGGGAGATTTTAAGTCTCCTGTGTCTACCTATTCCACCATCCAGGCGATAAATTTATTATTCTGTTTTTGTTTCTTCTACAACTATTTCATGGACAGGGAGATGCTCGGGCGCCTTGGCGGGCAGATCAATATCGGCCTCCCGCCATTGACCGGGCGAGAGCCAATAAATATGAAAAGAATTGAGATTCTTCTGGAGGCAGACGAGCCTGCCGCGCACTTTCTTTGGCAAAATTCGCGCGATCTTTTGCGCCGCTTCCTGAAAGAGATCAAGATCGTGCGCTTCGAACCCGCATTGCAATTTTAAAATATCTCCCAGCGGCGTAAAATCCAGATACTCCGCTCCCGCGTCGAGAAAAATATGATCCAGATCCTCGAGCAATTTTTCCTCATGAGTTAGCAAATCCTCGTAACTCATGCTTTGGGCGTATGTAAATTCCCCGAAGACCTCGGAAAGGGTTTTATCCATCGTATAACCGAATTAGATGATTAGGAAAATTTATAATAACGACTTCGGCGCGAGCGCGGAGATATATCGCGAAAGTCGCGCGCTCCAGAAAAAACGCGGCGACCGCGCGTTCTCGCGGCGCTCTCGACACCCAAAAATATTTAAAATATAATTTTTCCCATGTCAATCCCGGGGTAGGGAACGTCGAGCCGACTATTTCGAGCGCGTCGCCGTCAGCCGGTATTCATGGGAGACGCTATATATGACTTTCGCCGATAAATGTATTCTCGCCTATTGCAGACTGGGCGTCGCCGGTCTCGCCCCCAAAGCCCCCGGCACATGGGGCACAGCCGAGGCTTGCGTCCTCGCGCCCTTTATATACCTTCCCCTGGGCTATTTCTGGCGCTCGGTCTTCCTCGTTGTTCTTTTCATAACCGGAAGTCTCGCGGCGACCAGAGCCGAAGAAATTTTGGGACAAAAAGATCCCGGCCAGGTCGTCATCGACGAGCTGGTCGGCGTCTGGCTGACCATGCTTCCATTCAAATCGCCGGATATCTGGACAATAATCGCGGCCTTTGTATTTTTCCGCGTATTCGACATCGCCAAGCCCTGGCCAATCAAGGCTTCCGAAAATTGGCTCCCCGGCGGTTTCGGGGTAATGATCGACGACGTTATCGCGGGAATATACGCGATGGTCGCGATAGCAATTTTTTACTGGCTAAAAAATTCCTATTTCATTCTGTAAGTTATTCTGCCCCTGGTCAAATCATACGGAGACAACTCGACTTTCACCCGATCCCCGGGCAGGATGCGAATATAGAATTTTCTCATTTTTCCCGAGATGTGCGCCAGCACTTCATGCCCGTTCTCGAGCTCCACTTTAAACATGGCGTTGGGCAAAGCTTCCTGCACGACGCCATCGACCTCGATCGCTCCCTCTTTTGCCATATATTCTCCCTTGTTACGCGTTGTATTTAATTAATACTTGTCCATTGTCAAGTCGCGCCATTGGCGTCCGCCCCATTTAACTCGAGCGCAGGGAAAAGAATTTTGTCGCCATGGCCTCGAGCGCCCGAACCGGCGTTACACCCAGAGCGATCATTTCCTGCGCCTCGATAAGCCAACGAGCGCATAGCGCGATCCTTTCGGGATTATTCGCGATCTTCGCCAGCGAACGATCCAGCGCGCCTACGGGCGCTTTTATGGTCGCCCTGACAAGCGCCCGCTGACAGGCGGCCAGCATCTCCGTCGCGGACTGAACGTCAGTCTGTCCCTTGGCCGCGAGCTTATCAAGATAACCGGCCGATCCTCGCTCGATAAATTCCCCCAATTCGTCCTCCCGTCGCCGTCCCGCTTCCGAAGACGCGCTCGCGCTCGATTCCCAGGGAAGCGTAACGCAAAATGAACGCGACACGAGAGTCGGCAGTATCTGGCCCCTCTGCGGCGTTAGAAGAACAAAATTGGTAAACTCGCCGGGCTCCTCGAGAGTCTTGAGCATCGTGTTTAGGGCTTCCTCGCGCGTAGTCCCCATGCCCTGAATAATGACTACTCTCTTCCCATCGCCATGCGGCTTTACGCCGAGAGCCGCCTTGACCTTTCTTATATTTTCTATGCGCAAGGCCGCGAAGACGCCCGGATTCTCGTCGTCGTCCTTATTGCTTATCCGACCGTCAAAATACAAAACGTCCAGATATTCCCTGGCTTCTATCTGCCGACATACTGCGCACTCGCCGCACGGCGCGAAATCCTTTTTGCCGCGACAATTTAACGCTCTGGCCCACCGCGTCGCTATTCGCAACCGGTTCTCCTCCGATCCTCCCTCCAGAAGCAAAACTCCGGGCGGAGAGTACGACAGTGCGTCCAGTCGCCTCTCTATAGGCTCGAGTTCAGTCATCTAGCGTCCCGAAAGATCGTCTGCTCGCGCCCCGGCCCGGTCGATATCCATTTCGCGCGAACGCCGGTCAGCTCCTCGATCCTCTCGATATATTTCCGCGCCTCTTCCGGCAATTCTTCGTAAGTAGCGCAATCGGCTATGTCTTCCTCGAAGCCCGGGAGAGTCTCGTATATTGGCTTCACCCTGGCTAAAGCGCCTTCTTCCTGCGGCATATATTCGAAAATCTTTCCGTCCAGATCATAAGCGACGCAGATTTGCAGGCGAGGCAAACCCTCGAGCACGTCAAGCTTGGTCAGGGCGAAACCGCTGATCCCGTTCAGACTTACGCTTTCGCGCAACACGACCGCGTCGAGCCAGCCGCAACGCCGGGGACGACCCGTGGTCGCTCCAAATTCGTGTCCCTTCGCCTGAAGATAACGCCCGGTGTCGTCCAAAAGCTCCGTCGGAAACGGGCCGCCGCCCACTCGCGTAGTATAGGCCTTGGCTACGCCTATTACTTCGCTTATGGCCGAAGGCGGCAGAGACGTTCCGCACGCCGCCCCGCCCGCGACTGTATTCGAAGACGTTACAAAAGGATAAGTGCCGTGATCAATGTCCAAATGGACTCCCTGCGCTCCTTCGAGCAGGATATTTTCGTCCTTTTTCAATGCCTCGCGAAGCTCCGCGTCGGTGTCCTGAATATAGGGCAAAATACGCGGCGAAAGTTTCTCGAGCTCGCCGTATATTTTATCGGCCTCTATGGGCTCGAAATTGTAGAGATTCTTTAAGAGAACATTTTTCTCGACGAGAGCGCGCTCGATTTTGCCTTTTAATAACTCGGGAAGACGCAAATCTCCGGCGCGAATACCGATCCTGCTCGCCTTGTCCTCGTAGCAGGGGCCTATGCCCCGGCCAGTCGTTCCGATTTTGTCGCCGCCGCGCTTCGCTTCCCGAGCCTTGTCGAGATATTTGTGATAAGGGAGGATAAGATGCGCCTTCGCGCTGATCGCGAGACGCGAAGGCGAAACGTCGACGCCCTCGGCGGCCAGAGAATCGATCTCGGCTAAAAATACTTCGGGATCCAGGACAACGCCGTTGCCAATTACGCATTTTGTCCCTTCGCGCAAAATTCCCGACGGAACCAGGTGAAGAATAATCTCCTTATCGCCGATTTTTATGGTGTGCCCGGCGTTGGCTCCGCCTTGATAACGCGCGATTAATTGCGCGTCCGCGCTGAAGATATCGACAAATTTTCCCTTGCCTTCGTCGCCCCATTGCGCGCCGATAATGACTCTTGCGCTCATCCTGCAT
>JAAUYY010000038.1 GCA_014804865.1 Desulfovibrio sp. | reverse complement strand
GCTTCCGCGGCGAGCCAGAGTCGCCTCTCGCTTCGTCGCATAATGCGCGAGTTCGTCCGCAAGGCGGATGCCGGATCCATAAGGCGGCTCGCCGCGAACGGCGTCGCGATATGGCGGTTGCGCCCTGCCGGACAAAAACGCGTTTATAAAATGAAAAAATTGTATTTCGTCCGACTGACGAAGATTGGGGCGATTCTTAAATATAAAAACGCCCTCGCTATGCGCTCGGGCGTTTTAGGGTGGGGAGAATATTTGATTCCTGTGGATCCGCCGGCGTCTCCGCCCCACGCGAAGGCGCCGATATCAGGAAGTTATTGTTTATCTCTTCATGCCGATGACAGTTTCAAGCATGGTGTCAACGGTGGTGATGCCTTTGGAGTTGGCCTGGAAGCCGCGCTGGGTCGTGATCATGTTCACAAATTCGCGGCTCATGTCAACGTTCGATCCTTCGATGTTGTAGGAACGCGTTACGCCGAAGCCGTTGTCGCCAGCCACGCCCTGGCGAGCCTCGCCGGATTCTTTCGTCGCGGCGTAGAGGTTTCCGCCTTCGCGGCGCAGTCCCTGCTTGTTATGGAAATCGTACAGGGCGATCTGGTAGAGCGGAATGGTCTCGCCATTGTCGTAATAGCCGTAAACTACGCCGTCATTGGTGATATTCGTGCCGCTCAACACTCCGTAAGTGTAGCCGTTCTGCGTGGCGTCCTGCGTAACCGATGATCCGCTAATGGTCTTGCTCGATTCGGGATCGGCGTCAACGGAGCTGAACTTGGCGATCTTAGTGTAATCTATGGAGAAGAAGTCGTTTTCTACCTCGTTGCCATCGGCGTCGATGGTCGTCTTCTTGGTTCCCGCGAGATCGGCCAGGCTGTTCTGCGTTGACCAGTCGCTGGGATCGCCGCCCAGATTTCTGATGCCAAAGTTGATATCCGTAATGAAGTTCTCAACCATGGGCGGATTGCTTCCGTCAGTCTCGCTTACGCTGTTGGCGAGAGGCTGGCCGGTGAAGTTCGCGCAGAATACGGGCAGGCCGTTGCTGGAGAACTTCGTGGTCTGCCAGCTGCCCAGATCTGTCGGATCAAGGGCGCACTGATTGTTCGGATTCGCGGCGGCTGTCGCGTCATTGGCGCCGTAGGTATAGGCGGACTGGGTAACCAGATTGCCGCCGGCGTCAAAGATCATATGTCCCGCCATCAGCATACCCGCGGCCTTTGTATCCTGAAAAGACTGGGGATCCTTCGTCCATGTATTGGTCTTCGCGTCGTATCCCTCTCCCGCGAAAGTGCGGTTGTCTTCGGAAGGATCCATGGTAACGATGTATTCGTACACGGTGTAACCGGCGGGGAGACCTTCCAGTTTGTACTTGTCGGACTTCGTGGATACCTGGTCAAAATAGGCCGTCAATTCATGCGCCGTGCCGGCCTCGTCGTAAACCTTGATGGAAGAGCTGGTCGCGTAGGCGTTGGTGGCCAAAGGCGGATTCTTCGTGCCGTCCCACTGATCAAACAAGGCGGTCAACGGCTTGCTGGCCTCAGTCATGCGATCATAGCCGTCCTGGTTGGTCAGTCCCATGGTCATGCTAACGCTGGTCGTGCGCTGGGGCTGGAGATGCCAAGAATCAAGCACGATGTCCTTTGGCGTTCCGGATCCCAGGTAGGGCGACTCGTTGGTCGCGTTTTCGCCCAGATTGATCGAATCCTTCTTGAAAGAAATATTGCTTCTGGATGTATCCACTTTCCATCCCTGGAGGCGGTAGCCCTCGGGGTTCTGAAGCTGGCGATCGGCGTTGAAGTAGAAGTCGCCGGCGCGAGTGTAATACATCTGTTCAGTATTGGGCTTGCGAACCTTGAAGAAACCTTCGCCATCGATGGCTATGTCGGTGCCGGAGTTCGTAGTCTCCAGGGAACCTTGGGAGAAGTCGCCGATTACCGCGTAGGTGGACACGCCCGCGCCTATCTGGGTAGGACCGCTGGTGGAGCCGCCGGACACATAGAGGTAATCGTTGAAATCCATGCGCTGGCCCTTGAAACCGATGGTGCTTACGTTGGCTATATTGTTGCCCACTACGTTCATCTTGTTGCCGTGAGCGAGTAAACCGGAAACGCTTGTCCACATGCTAGCTGAAAGACCCATAACTTCCTCCAAAAAATTTTTATTCTTTTTGCGGCGTGGGGAGCCGCGTCGTTATTGTTGATATTAGGCGGCTCCGTTGCTGGCCGCGTCCTCTTCGTTTTTATTTTCTGTGTTGTCTTCGGCTACGGAACCCGAATTATCCGCGGATCCCGTTCCTTCGTCTGNAGATCCTCCGCTCTCTCCGCCCTCGTCGGGATTGAGAGGCGCGTCGACCGATACCGTCTTCGGCAATGTAACCTGACGAATATTGGACAGTTCGAGCAATTGGCCGCCGTCCATGCCGAGGTAAACGTTGCCGTTCTGGTTAACAAGACCGGTTACAGTCGCGTCAACAACCTGATCCGAAAGCACCGCTTCGCCGTTGGAATTGAAAGCGGAGAGGGAGACCGTATATACGCCGTCCGCGGCGGGGAGCCCGGCTCCGTCCTTTCCGTCCCAGTTGAACTCGAAGGTTACTCCGGCCTGTTTTCCGGCCAGATCTTCCGTATAAACTATATTGCCGTTGCCATCTTTTACGCTCAACGTGCCCTTTACGACATTGTCGCCAAAGGCGTAGCGGAACGCGCTGATGGTCGAATTTCCCGAAGAGTCGGTTACCTTGCCTATGGTGTTTCCGGCCACGCTGACTTGCTTGCCAATATAAGAAGTGGCGTTGATCAAGGTCTGGTTATTGGTGGCGTCCGTCAAGGTTTCCATGCTCTCGTTCATGTTCATCATCTGCTCAAGGCTGGAGAACTGGGCCATCTGCGAGATGAACTCCTTGTCGTCCATGGGGTTGAGCGGATCCTGATACTTGAACTGGGTTACCAAAAGCAACATGAAAGAATCTTTATCCAGCGTGCTGCCTTTCTGCTTGGACAGCGCCTGGTTGAATTCGTAATTGGTCTGATTTAATGCCTGGTTTATGGCGGACATTTATTTCTTTCTCCGTATTGACTAGGCTACGACATGAAGGGCGTTTCCGCCGTATCTTGCCGTTCGCCCAATATCTTGCATAGTCCGTGCCAACCCGGAATCGGAAAAATTTTCCCCATTGCCGCGCAAGGACGCCAAATTGCGGATGCGCGCCATTTCCTGCCTGCGGGCGTCCTGCTCGCGGCGCGCGTTATGATCGCCAAGATTCATGAAGGTATCCTGGAAGCTATTGCGATCTTCCTGCAACTGGACTTCGAGCTTGTCGACCTTGATGCCCTGATCCTCGAGAGCGACGCGGACTGAGTCCAGCTGACGCTGGATCATCTCGGCTGTCTCTGTTTTCTCCGAGCGGATCTGCGCCGTTAGCTCGCCGTTTCTGGCGACTAGCGTAATGGATATATTGCCCAGTTCGACCGGGTGCAACTGAAGGTCGAGACGCGTCGCGCCGTCNCGCATGGCGGTGAGCAATCCCTGCTCGACCTGTCCGGCGAGATGCGCGGGCAGGTTTGGAATGGTCGGCTCGAGATTTGCCAGATTCGCGTTCTCCGCGAGATCCGCCTGGGCGGTTATTGACGCGGCGACNACGTTCGCGGCNTGACTTGGCGCGTTGACCTTTGTCTCTATCTTGCCNAGCAGAGCGTTCCAGCCATTGTCGTTNTTCTTGTCGAAGAGATCGCCCTTCGCNGAGTCTTCCCGACTATCGCCGAACTGCCGAGCCANTTGCTCTTGAGCCTTGTCGCGAGCGACGAGCTTCTCATCGATTTCCGAGTTCTGCCGAAGCTCGCTGTTGGCGGCTTTGTTCTGGCTGTCGCTCTTTATCCGCGAAAGAATTTCGCCCTGATTTTCGACCCGGGCTTCGCCGTTGACTTTCTCTCCGGCGAGCGTTTCGTCGATGGTCTTGCGGCTATTTTCCTGAACGGTCTTGTCGATCAAGACCCTGCTCTGGGCCACGCGTCTGTCCTCGAGCTGGGAAGCCGCCAGCTCTTTCTCCATGCGAGCGCGAGCCTTGGAGATTATGGGATTCAAAGTCTTGTCGAGCGCGTCGGNAAGTTTTTGCGCTTGCGCGGCGTCATCGAGAATCTGGCTCTTCGCCGGATTGAGGAACTGGCTAAATTGTTCGCCATTGAGCGTCAGGTTGGATCTGCCGCCAAAATTGGCGACGAGACTCTGAAGCGTCGATTGATTCAGCCCAAGTCCGCGTCCAAGGGCGACGATAGCGTCGGGATCGATATCGAGCGTGTCGACCGTTCCCATCTTGCCGAGCGCGTCCTGGATGAGATCCATGGCGTCGCCCGATCTGCCTTCGCGCATGAAGTCCAGCGCGCTGGCGGCGAGAGAGCCCGAAGGATCAATCTGGCCAAGCAAGGCTGTGATTTGATGCTCCTCGCTCTCGGAAAGCTGGTATTGATTCTGTTTTCCGACGAGACTCGCCATAACCTGCGCGAGCGTCGCGCCGTCGGGCTGATCTACGAGAATATCGAACTGCTTCAGACTCGACTCTGGAGCGCCTTCCTTAATTAATTGCGTCCGCAATTCTTGCAGTTCTTGCTTGGAGAAACATACTTCGCTTAAGGTATATGTTACCCCATCCGTAGTATGCCGCGTGTATGGACTTTCGACCAGCGGTCCCGCGGATTCGTCATTAAGCGCCGAGGATACGGATATATTGTCTCCGTCCCGCACCGCTCCGAGGGCGTCTTCCATGGCTGACATGAATTTATCGCCCTGGGTCTCGCTTTGGGAGGCAAATACGCCGGCTCCGTCGAATACGCTTCCGGTGGGAATAATTTGCATGATACACTCCTTGCGGAATTTGTATTCAAGGAGTGTTCCAAAATGATCAAAAAGATAAACGTCGGAAAAAATTTATCTTAATTTTTTTAGTGGGAAAATTTAATTGTCTTTTGACGCTAGCGCGTCGTCGACGCGCTCTATCCATTCAAGAGATTGGCGCAAGGATGACGCCGACCATGAGGCGTTTTGCAAATACATATGGATAAATCCAGCGAAGAGACGCGAGTGGGCGGGGAGGTTTCTCCAGAAGGAGTCGTCCGGAATGCGGGAGGTTTTCGCGGCTTTTGATAGAGACGCGATTGCTCGCCCAAGAGCGCCCCTCGCGCTTTTGACGATAGGAGTCGGGATTTCGGCCCGACCGGGTCTTTTCATGGGTTTTAAGCCCGAGATATCGAGAAACGCGTTTCGCCAGAAAGCGTCGAGTTCGGTCGCGACGGTTCGCGGTCTGGCGAGGCCCAGAAGTCCCGTCTCCGGATCGAGAGTCGTTTCCATGAGCCGCAAGCCTCCAAGGAAGGGACGCGGCGTCCTTCCGTTCTGGATATCGTCGATGACGGCCGCTACCGGAGCTCCCGAGAAGCTTCGCTTGCAGTATGTTTTGCCTCTCTGGCATTGCCAGCACCCGTAACAGGACATGGCGGCGGCGAGAACGCGTTGGCGGGGGGAGGCCGGGCCCGTTTCCATGGCGCTGACATTGCCCATGGAAAGATTCAGGACTGGCGTCCCGAGCCAGTTGGCGAAGTGCATTGGCCCAGTGTCCGGAGTTACCAGAAGATCCAGCGACTTAAGAATATTCGCTAGTTGGGCGATCGATGTTTTTCCCGCGAAATTCAGGATGGGAGTCTTGAGCGCGCTAGTTATTAGCTCTCCGTCCGCTTTTTCGGCGGGGCCGCCGAGAAGGATGGGCGCGTAGCCTCTCGATTTCAGACGTTTGGCCAGATCCGCCCAAAACAGCGCGTCGGGGCGTTTCGCGGCTTCGCTCGCGCCTATGAAGAGACCTATTTTTCCTGAATCCCGCCGGGGCGCGATCTCCGTCGCTCTGTTCGACAGGGGGAAAGCTACGTCGAGTCTATAGAGATCCGCCCAGTGGAAGACATTATGCCGGTTATTTTGGGTCAGCGAAGCGCAGTACAAGCGCCAAAATCCCTCTACCGCGAGGCCGTTCCCGGACTGGACATAGCCGAATTTTTTTCGCGCTTTCGCGCGGGCGGCGAAGGCAGCGGCTTCGGAAGAAGAGCTTAAATTGTGAATAGAGGAAAATTCCGCGGAGGCCAGTCCCGGAAGCGCGGAGGCGGGTATAAACGCGGCTTCGGGNGCGAAAGGCGCGAGATCTTCGTAAAAACCCTCGCGGGCGGCGACAATTACTTTCGCGCCGGAAGCGGACAGATCTTTTATGAGGGGNAAGGAAAGAATGACGTCGCCCAGGCGACGCGTCTGAATAACCAGGGCGGGTTTCATTGGACGACGGGCGTCCCGTAAATCCTTGCCATTTCCCGCAACATAGTTTCGAGCCGATTTTTCCATTGATGCTCGGCGAGAATTCTTTTGCGNGCNTTCTCGACGATCCTCTTTCTCTCTTCGGGATGGGCCANGTAATAGGCGATCTTATCAGGTATTTCGTCGGGATCTTTATAACAGGCGATTTCGTCGGGCTCGAAGAGATTCTCGATTTGCGGGCGCCAGTCGGATAGAACGAAAGCTCCGGCGGCGGGAGCGTCGAACACTCGCTGATTTACCGCGCCTTTCATTTGCTTCGATGTGCAATTAAAATTTATGGCCGAGTTCGCGTAAAAGCCAGGCAATTCGTTATAATAGCTCAAAGGTTCCATGTAGCGCGGCTGGTTCGGCTCCCGGCGAAACTCGCCTTTCCAGCCGTTGTCGCCCACGATAAGCGGATGAAATGGCAAAAGCCGTCGGACGCAATCGTTGCGGTAGAGACGGGTCGCCTGCCATGTTATGGCAGTCTCGTAAGCCAGCCGCGCTTCGTTATCGGGAAGCGCGAGATAATTTTCATAAACATTCGGGAAATTATCTTTTAAAAATTTGGCTATGTCTCTTTCTTCCGATTTAGCGAAAGCGGCGGACACTTCCGGGAAAACCANGAGCAATTCCTTGGGGAAACGTCCTTTTTTCAGTCTCGCTCCGACTTTGTAAACCATTGAGTTCCCGACGAAGGAAACGTCGGCCTTGTAAGCGGGATCGCGGGATCTCGCGCCCGGATTGAATCTGTCGGCGTCGGTGCCCAGCGGCAGATAGCGGACATGTTCGAATCCCGCCTCGCGCAGGGTGGGCAAATTGTCTTCGTCCCATGAGAAAAGCGTTGTCCAGGGACTGACGCAACTCTTGTACAGATGGATAATGAGATGGGGATTATCGACGAACCAGGACGCCAGNGGCAACTGNAGNCGCGCCAGGAGATCCATCAGCACTCCCTCGACGTCCACGCCCATATGATTGAGCGTAACGCAACAATCGGGCTTGAAAGTTACCGCTTCCTCAAGAAGATTTTTGACAAAATCCTGNGAGTCGACCGTCTCCTCGCCGACCATGANCAGTCTATAGGGTATGTCAAGTTTCTGACAGGCTCGTTCGACTTCGCCGATNAGGAAATATTTGCTGGCCAGCAACAACAATCTCGGTTTTCTTCCGGACTGGAAGCGGGGCAAAACGGCTTTNTTCCAGAAATCAAATTTTTCGCTCGCGGCCAGAGTCTTGCGCAGNCTCCCGTAAAAGGTTCTGTCCAGCCTTTGATAAAAGGAGAGAGGAACGGGAATTAATGGTCGATTCGCCTGGAGACTCTGCCAGGCGGTTATCTTTTTCAAGATTTCTTCCTGGTCNTCGTCGTCAAGGAAAAGAACGCGTTTTTTATCTTCCTCGGAAAGCGACTCGGCGACCTGGGCGATCGCGGCGAGTTCCTTTTCCTTATCGACGACCGCTACGGGGCCTTCGTATTTTGAGAGAATCTCGCGCAGGGCGAAGCCCAGGCCCGCGCCGAGCAGGACGGGAAGCGAATTTTGACTATTTTTGAGAAATTCGGTTGTCGCGGCGATTTCCCTTTGCNGGCCGCCGACTCCGAGCATTTCNATCGTCCGGTCGGCGGTTTTNGCCGCNATATCGACAAGCTCGCCGTTTTTGTAAGAGGGGATAAATTCGGTCATTGGCGATTTGTCCGTTCGGCGAGCGGTTCGACTACGATATCGTTGTAGCAAAGCCTGAAGGCGACGTTTTCATACGGGCGCTCGACCAGCATGAACGCTTTGCCTATGGAAATTTCCACGCCGGGGTACACCTTTCCCGGAACAATTATTTTGCAATTCTGGATGGAATTTTCGTCCTCGGAAAGTTTTTCCCATATGTCCGCGCGCCTTTGCTTTACCCGCTCCCTCTGGGCCCGCATGGTCGCCAGTTTTCTCGTGGTATCGTTCGCGTCTGGCGGAAGATGACCGGCCACGGCCTTGAGATGGGTTATGGACTGGGACAGGCTGGAGATGATGTTATCGACCTTTTCAAGCTGTCTTATTCCGAACGGATCGTAGCCGAGATAGACTTTTGTGGGAACGCCGGCGCGGTTGCCAAGTTGCGCGCCCACATAGACGCTCCCGTAGGCGTTGACGGAGCTGCCATACATTTGCCCGCGCACGACCATATTGGCTCCCGCGTAAACNGTGCTATAAAGACAATATTTTTCGATCGCCATATTCCCCCGCGCCCTGGCTTCCACCTTTTCCAGAAAAGGGGACAGGAGCTTTCCGCCGGCGTCCAGGAGGCAATGCTGGCCCGAGCCGCCTCGCGCTCCGCCTTCGATCATAAGATCGCGTCTCGCCCGAACGATGCCTCCCTCGACCATGCCGTTTACGCGCAGATTGTTCGCCTGGGCGGAAAATCCCGACAGCACTTTGCCATGCACNGCCATATCGCCCACGAAAAAGATATTGCCCGTGCGAAAGCTCACGTCCTGGCGCACGTTCAGAAGGCCTTTTACAGTGATCTTGCCTTCGTTATAAAATACATAGCCGCGCGAATCGGCTACCAGATAGTCGGGATGCTCGGGGTGGACNATCGTGTTCGGCCCCTGGGGCAAAGCAGGCGAGGAGCGAATATATCTGGGATCCGGCGTGTCTTTTACTTGNTCGAGCGGAACTATCTGGGCGAGGAGCTGTCCTGGAACCACATTTTGGGCGTAGCCCATGGAATATACGTCCGCGTTTTCATCCGTGCCCAGACCGCCGCCAGGCTTCGCGTTCTGGTGATCGTAGTCCGGGTTGAAGAAATGCTTTAAATAGTATTTCAAGTTCGCGCCTTATTTGTTGTCGGAAGNCCTGGTCTTAAGCTTGCTTTCGGGAATGACGCCCTTAAGTTCCTCGATGCTTTCGCAGACTGGGAAAAANCCCTCGATCTCCGCTTCGCGCAGAAGGCCCTGAAAATACGGAGAGGGATGGAGAAGAACAAGCTTGCGTCCGTATCGTTGCATGGAAGTATTCAGGCTGACTATTACGCCTAGTCCGGCCTTGTCCATACGTTCGACCTGAGACAGGTCGAGGACTAAAAACGCGATTTTCGGGGTCTTGCTAAATTCGCGCAACGCGTCATTAAACTGAACGACGTCTTCAAAAAGCACGTCGCCTTTCAAAAGCAGGGTAAGCGCGGCTCCCTGCGTCTCGGGAATCAGCTCGTACATATTGTTCTCGGGGGGAGACCAATTAGCCTTCGCGTCTNATTCTCTTTATGTCGGTCTGGAGCGTCCGNNANAGACGATAAAGGCAAACTGGGTATATTAAGAATATTCATATTAGGTTGATAAGCCATTGTCAAGAATGTCAAGAAGAGCGCGTCCGGTCGCGAGAAGAAGACGGAGGGAAGANAAGGANTTTTCGAGAATAATTATAGCGAGCANCAAATGAGAGCGCCCGCGTTATTTGCGCGTCAAACGCNGTTAGAGGNGCGCGGGACGAGTTTCGCTTCCGCTATGGCGGCTTTGCTNCGCAAAGAGCCCCGCGAAATTACCGCGAGGCGAATTTATTTCGCCGCGGGGGTAATTTCAAGCGCGNTTGGCTATANAAGAGACAATTANCGATAGTCGNGCCGCNTTACGGTTTCGGGACGGGCGGGACACAGGCGANCGAGCTTATTCGTCTTCGGAATTTTTATCCGGATTTTCGCCNTTCGNGGANTGANCCTGNNCGGNTGGGGAAATNTCGATTAAGTCCGAGGAAATNGCTCGGATCTTCGCCGCCGGGAGACTCTGTTTCGCGTCGACCGCGATCGCGCTGTTTTTCCCCGCGATTACAAGTCCGGTTTTTTCCAGGACTTCGCGACGCCANGCGTGCTCCAGTTCNAGCTTGCGCCATCGATAGGCGAAAATNGCCCGNACAAGGATCCAGAACGCGAGAAGANCTCCCGCGCTTCCGGCTATCCANGGCAAATACGGAACAAGGGCGGAGCCAAAATCGAGCGCGAGACGNANNGCTCCATCGATAAAGAAGAGGGAGGCGCCCANGCCGACAAGAGCGAGCAGGATGACAATCGCGGGAGCGTTGCGAATGGTCGCGTAGAAAATTTTTACTCGCCGGGGAACGCGANCGNNATCGANGGANTNTGTTTCGTCGCTTCCNGCGAGGAGCGAACCGCCCGCGCGGACGATAAGNAGGAACGCCGCGGGCGCGCAAATAGCNGATATNGCCCATCCCAGCCAGGGGAAACGGGCGATTGGGGGTCCGCCCGGAACTTCCGGAGCGGCGCGGACGATCCCATAAAAAAAGGCTACTCCTCCTATTATCATTTCCAGNAAGAAAATCGCGATTAAAATATAAAAGAGGACGTCGCGATTCTCAANTTCGNNCCANGNTCGNGGCTTCTNGCCGGACATTCTCGTTTCTGGCCGTTATTTAGTCAGGCGGGGACGCCTGATCCTCCGCCGAGGCTTCANAATCGATCACGCGTCCCTCCAGCCAAACATAGGCTTCGATTTCTTTTCCCGCTTCCAGCTTCGCGTCTTTTTGCGCGAATTGGGACACNTAGAGAGGAACGAGCAAAGGCGGACGATTATCGAAAGGAAAGGTCAGATAGAGAATCTTTATGGGCATTTTGTCAAGTTGGCATTCCTCGATCTTGTCGATAAGCGCCCTTACTTGATACTCCCCATAAACNCNGCCCGGCATGATGAAATGNTTGCCGCTTATATCCACTTTCAGAGGAGGAACATCNGCGGTCGTTTTTCCGGGGTTGGCCGCCAGCCATTCCTCGGCGTAGGCCAGATATTGCGGCCCGTCGGTAAGGGTTATGTGATCGAGCAGGGCTGGACGAATAGCCAGGGCGAGGGCGGAAATCAGGAAGGTATGCGTTACGCCGGGCGTCAGATCATCCTTGTCCCGATCGAACAGGGGATCGAAGAACCACATCGGATTCTTGCCGTCCATCATATTGACCGCCACGTCCCCGCCTAGCCCCTCCTCGCGGGGATGGAGGCCCTCGACCTCAAGATCGTTGGGCAGACCTTCGAGCAGAGGGACGGCAGTGACTGGTTTAAGCTCTCCGCCCGCGGGGCCGCCCATGAGAACCGCCGCCCGGGCCGGTTGCTCGGCTGGCCACGCGAGAAGCTTGTATTCTCGGCCATGATGTTCCCACTGCCACGAGGGACGTGTGCCGCCTTCTACCAGGACTGTGCCGACTACTTGCGGGATAAGCGCGACCGGATTCATGCCAGTAAGCGCTAGCCACGCGTCGCCAAGGCCGTCGGCGCGGGCGCGTCCCGTTTCCTGGCTCCTTGTTTCCGGTTGCGGCGGCTTCTTTTTTTTTGATTTTCTGCCAAACATCGCGTGTCTCTATATAAAAAAATATTATGAATATTAGTCTCTGGAGCTTTGACGATTCAAGGCGCGCTTTATTCGTGTTCTTTCTTGTTTGAAGAATGGGGCCTTGGGCGAGAGGGTCGGGGCGCGCCTCCGCGATTGTCGCCTTGTCCGCGCGGGCCGCCCGGTTTTCTGTCGCCGTCGGGTCTGGGTTTGCGGGGAGGTCTGGCGGTGTCTTCAGGCGACCAGACGTGTCCCTGCTCCTCGAGGATGACGGCCTTTCGGCTCGCTCGTATGCGCTCCCCGGCGATTTCGATTACCTTCACGAGCATATCGTCGCCAAGCGACGCGATGTCCGCGACATTATCGACATGACCAGAATCAAGCTGGGAAATATGCACCAGAGCTTCCACATTGGGCAAAATTTCGACAATGGCGCCAATTTCCAGTATTTTGCGAACTTTTCCCTGATAATTTTTTCCCACTTCCGGCTTTTGATCGTAGTAGGCGATCATCTCGGCGGTTTTTTGCAAGGCTTCGGCCGACGGAGCGAAAATTGAGATTTTTCCCGAATCGTCGATGTCTATTTCCGAGCCTGTCGCCTGGGTAAGCGCCTTTATATTTTTGCCTCCCGGGCCAATAATGAGCCGGATGATATCGGGATTAACCATGATTTCGGCGTGTTGCGGGGCGTAAGGCGAAAGCTCTGGCCTCGGGGCGGAGAGCGCCTTGGCCATTTCGTCAAGGATATGAATTCTTCCTTCGCGCGCCTGACGCATAGCCGCGCGCATGATGTCCGTCGTAAGGCCGGTGATCTTGATGTCCATCTGCACGCCGGTTACGCCTTCCCTTGTGCCGGCGATCTTGAAGTCCATGTCGCCCAGGGCGTCCTCGTCGCCGAGTATATCGGTGAGCACTATAAATTGATCGCCCTCCTTGATGAGGCCCATGGCGACGCCGGCGATGGCGTCCGACACGGGGACGCCGGCGTCCATGAGGGCGAGGGAGCCGCCGCATACGGCGGCCATGGAGGAAGAACCGTTGGATTCCAGAGTTTCGGCGACAACGCGCAATGTGAATGGAAATTTATCTTCGGTAGGGAGCGCCGGGCGCAAGGACTTTTCGGCCAGCGCTCCATGACCGATTTCGCGGCGGGAGACGCGCATGGGCTTGACTTCGCCCACGCTGAAGGGCGGGAAGTTGTAGTGGAGCATGAATCGTTTTGTGGTGTCGCCGCCCAGGGAATCGACTCGTTGCTCGTCCGTCGAGGAGCCTAGCGTGGCGACGACCATGGACTGCGTTTCGCCGCGCTTGAAAATCGCCGATCCGTGCGCTCGGGGCAGGACGCCAGTTTGAATCTGAATGGGACGCACGCTTTTGGCGTCGCGGCCATCGATGCGCGAGCCTTCCTTGAATATGCGTTCGCGAACAAGCTTCTTCTCCAGATCGGCGAGAATTTCCGGCGCCTTTCTTATTTCGTCATCCTTGTCCGCGAAGTCCGGATCGGCGGAGAGAGCGTCAATGACGGCTTTTTTGACGGACTGTCTCGCTTCCTTGCGGGCCGTCTTTTCCGGGACGCGCAACGCCTCGTTTATCCCGGAGTTTAAAGCCAGTTCTTCGACCTTTTTCCGCAACTCCTCGTTCTCCTCGGGCGGGGCGAAACTGATTTTTGGTTTGCCGCAAAGTTCGCGGAGCTGGTATTGAGCTTCGATAAGCGGTTGAATTTCCTTTCGGCCCCATTCGAGGGCGTCTATGATCGCGTCTTCCGGAGCGAAGAGAGCCTCGCCTTCGACCATGGTGAGCGCGTCCGCGCTAGCGGCGAACACGATATTCAGATCGCTTTGTTCCAGTTCGGAGAAGCCGGGGTTCAAGACGAACTGACCGTTGATTCGACCTATGCGACCGCCGGCGATTGGACCATTAAAGGGCAGAGGGGAAATCATGAGCGCGGCGGACGCTCCGGTCATCGCGAGAATATCCGGATCGTTTTCCTGATCGGCAGAGATTACGCTGGCCAGAATTTGCACTTCGTCCTTGAAGCCTTTTGGGAACAAGGGTCTGATTGGACGATCTATAAGGCGCGAAACGAGCGTTTCCCTTTCGGATGGGCGTCCAATCTCGCGTCGGAAAAAGCTGCCCGGTATTCGTCCGGCGGCGTACATTTTTTCTGAATATTCCACGGTGAGCGGAAAAAAGCCCTTGTCAAAATCGAGCGGTTGCGAACAGGCAGTTACGAGCGCGACTGTTCCGCCGCATTGAATCCATACCGCGCCGGCCGCCTGATTTGCCAGGCGTCCTCCTTCGAGGATAACTTCCTTGCCGCCTACGGACGCTATAACGCGGCTGGGATTGAACATATCTGATGCCATAACTTTTCCTGACCAGGGCTACTGGAATATCCGTTATATATGAATAGTAATATAAATACCGCCGCGAATTTCAGTTTCGCGGGCGACGCTGGACGGGGTTGCCCAAAGCGCGAAGGGGAGACGCGCGTCTCCCCATCCAAACAATATTATTTCCGCAAACCGAGTTTTTCGATCAGAGCGCGATAGCGCTGGATGTCCTTGGTTTTGAGATAATTGAGCAATTTGCGCCTATGGCCTACCAGTTTGAGCAGTCCCGTGCGCGAATGGAAATCTTTTTTATGGATTTTAAAATGTTCCGTCAGACCTTCGATGCGGGCGGTCAACAAGGCGATCTGCACTTCGGGCGAGCCAGTGTCTCCCTGATGCTTCGCGTGCTTTTCGATTACCTCAAGTTTTTCTTTCGCGTCCATTACCACAGCGATTCTCCCTTGTTTTGGGTTAATTCCACAGTCCCCTTTGAACGATCCATGAAGAATCGGCGAAGCGCGCGATAGCGACGGGTTTGCCATTCTCGAGGAGGAAGGCCATCGAACCCGGGGATCGGGGTCTGTCCGCGGGCGCCGGTCGTCCCTGTCTTACGCGGGCGGCGTCCCGGGCGGAAAGATTTACCTGTTCCCAGTCCGGAAGCGCTTTTACAAGCGGCTGGGCGTATTCGGCCACTATTTCCGGATTGTCTTCGACAAGCGCCGGGTCGAGGGCGTTTTCAAGGCTGAAAGGGTAACTGTATTCCCGCGTCAATTGGGAAAGGGCCGCGCCGCATCCAAGTCGCGTCCCCAAGCTGTGGGCCAGGGAGCGTACGTATGCGCCGGAGCCGCAGATGACGCGGAAGGTGACAAAAGGCATGCTAAAGGAAAGCATGTCAGCCTTGTAAATATGTATTGTCTTGCTTTTTACGGGGGTTGGCAAGCCTTTTCGAGCGAGTTTATAGAGAGGTTGACCGTTATGTTTGGCGGCCGAAAAGGCGGGGACAATTTGCTCGATTTCTCCCTGGCAGAGTTCGAGTTCCGCCTTTATCCTGTCTTCGGTTATATGAGAGCAGTCCTCTTCGCGCAGGGTTTCGCCTTGAATGTCCCATGTGTCGGTAGTCAGCCCGAGGCGAGCCTCGCATTTGTATGCCTTGTAGCCCGCTTCCATGATCCATGAGGATAGTTTCGTGGCCTGTCCGAGCAGGGCGATTAACACTCCCGAAGCCAGGGGATCCAGGGTTCCGGCGTGTCCGATCTTTTTTTGTCCGAGTCTTTTTAAAAGGTTAAGACAGGAAGCGGAGGAAGGGCCGGAAGGTTTATTGAGAGCCAGAACGCCGTCTAATTGGGGGAGAGGGCGTTTATGGATTAGAGACTTGTCTGACATACGCGAAAAATTATTATGAAACATAATGCTCGCCGCGTCAAGGAACATTTATTTTTTTGAAAGAAGATCGAGCTTATTGACAGGATTTAAAAAAATATATATTCTCTAAAAGTTGGGTCATTAACTCAGTAGGTAGAGTAACTGCCTTTTAAGCAGTGAGTCGCAGGTTCGATCCCCGCATGACCCACCACAAATTTTATAAACCGTCCCGAAATCGCGGACGGTTTTTTATTTAAGCGCTTTTTATGACAATCGACTGCGCTGCGAAATTGACAACTATTTTCGCGGTTAATGTCGCTCCGGGAGGGCAAGCAAACGCTTTGCTTCTTCGGGGGAAGTCCGAACAATCAGCGTCGCTTGAAAAGTTTTTCCAGGGAGCGGGCGTCCCAGCGAAGAGCGCAAGGGCGACCGTGCGGGCAAAATTCGGCCATGGAAGTTTCCGCCCATTGCCGAATCAGACCGGTCGCCTCGTCAAGGCAGAGCTTTTGTCCGGCTTTAATGGCGGCTTTGCAGGCCATGGACGCGAAAATCGAATCGGGATCGTCTTTCAAACCGAGCAGAATTTCCTGGAGAAATTCTCTGGCGTCGCCGGAGGAGAGCATGGAGGGGATGGCGTCCGCGATAAGTTTGCCTCCCTTTATTCGGAAATTGAAGCCGAAATTTTCCAGGAGCGCGCGCGTTTTTTCAAATCGGGGAGGGTCGGAGACAGTCGTCTCCAGCGGAACCATCATTTTCTGGCTTTCGCCGGACATTGATCCCCGTTTTAATTTATTAAAGATGATTCGTTCGTGAACCGCGTCCTGATCGAGCATTAGCAGGGCGCCGTCTTCGTCGCGAAGGACGAGATAAGTCTCGGCGATCTGGCCAAGATACTCGAGGTTCCGGGGCGCGGGTCGAGGCTCGGGCTCCGGCGGGGGCGAGTCAAAAATTTGTTGAAGCGGTCGTCCGTAGCTGGCGAATTCCTCGGCGACCAGAGACGGCGGCGGGTCGGGCGCGTATTCGGGCTCGCGCGTCTCCCATATTCCGGCGTCTTCCGGCTTTTCCGGTCTCTTGACTATGGGAGGGCGATCGATCGCGCCCCAGAAGCCGTCGGGAGCGACTGGTCGGGCGAATACGGATTTTTGCTCAAAAGCCTGTCCGAGCGCGCCGAAGATCGCGGAAAAAATAGGCGCTTCGTTTCTAAATCGCACTTCGGTCTTTGCTGGGTGCGCGTTGACATCGACCTCCGCGGGATTAATTTCGATAAACAGGATAAGTTGCGGATAATCTCTTCCGATTAGGCGACCTTTATAGGCTTCGCGGGCGGCGCCGAGAAGACGCTTGTCGTTGATCGCGCGACCGTTTACATAGAAAAGGATCCGATCCGAGCGCGGCTGATGAAGATGAGGCGGAGCGGCTAGGCCGGTTACGCGTATATCGTGCATTGACGCTTCGATTGGCGTCATTTCTTCCACGAGCTCTCCGGGCCAGATCTGCTTCAGGCGTCCGGCGAGAGTTTCTCCGCGAATGAAACGCGAAGCCCGCCGATCGCCGGCGAAGAGCGAAAAGCCGACGTCGAGACGCGCGAGGGCGAGGCGAGCGAGCCACGCCTGGGCGCGACGGAATTCGGACGCCGGACTTTTCAGAAATTTGAGGCGAGCGGGCATATTCGCGAACAGATCGCGAACCTCGATTAATGTGCCGCAAGGTAAATTGGC